>JANOHH010001131.1:0-31590 GCA_031406395.1 Verrucomicrobiota bacterium
CGGGCTGGCGGTGGAAAGAAACCGACGCCCAAACCATGCTCAACCTGCGTGTCACCCACGCCAACAAGCTTGGGAACTCCTGCTGGTCAAATGCTTGAGCGGCACTTCCAGCCACAACCGGGTGGCGTGACGAGCTTGACACGCCGGTACCATCTGTGGAAATTGTGCGGGAAATTTGTGATAATAATCTGAGGCCAACTGGCTTGAAACACTATGGATGAGGAGCAAAACAAGATTTGCCAGTTTTTGAAAACGTGGCCTGGTCAATATGTGTCGCGGAAGGAAATCTGCCGACGGGCCGGAGGCAAACGGCGATACCGCGAAGATGAAAACTGGGCCGTGCCCATCCTCCAGCGCATGCTCGATATCAAACTCGTCGAAAAAGATAGCGCTGGCCACTTCCGGCTCACGGAACAAAAGTCTGGCGATCAGAAGAAAGGCAAGAAGATGTGGATTTCACCTGCCATAAAGGCAATTCTTCGGAAAAACGGAGGAGATTTCGGACTGATAGACTTGGATAAGGAAGTCGATTCAGCCGATGTGACGCTGAACTCTACCCAATCGAGCGAAGGGCGGGGCTAACCCAATCGCTCTCCAAGGAGCACCGTTTTCAGTCGGCAGAAGAGCAAAGGCGTGCCAGGCCCCAAAACACGCTGTGGCAGCCGTGCAAAGAATGCAACCTCTGCGGTAGTCAGTTGAAACACGGGGTTCGGGCGTCGAAGCCTTCTCCGCTATGATGGCTGGCGCAAAGACGGTGAGGATCGCCAAAGCGAACGCCGCGCAGCGGATGAAGTTTTCCGTCTTCATCGGAAGGCCTGGCATCGATGCGTAATCGAATCCCGAGCGGTTCGGCAACTGCCCGCCGCGAATTCCTTCCGTGCCGCCGATGTTCAGCGCCAGTTTTTCCGCTGGGTCTTTCTGCAACGCAATCGCGAGGTCATGGCCCGTGCGAAGGGAGTGGTCCACTTCCGGCCAACTTTCGTCAGCGCGGGCCGGCATTGTACGCCGCCGTGGGAGTCGCGGTCACACTCGCGCCGAAGTTCGCCAAGGTGACGATGGAGAGAATGTCCGCCCACATGTCCACGGCGAGCTTTGCAGCGTTCATCGCGCCAAGGCGCACCTCGAAAGTTGCTGGAACTTTCTTCCACCGCCGGATATTGCCGCTCGTCCACCGTGAACTTCTGGCTGCTCGTGTTGCTCATTCCGGTGAATACGGAGTCCCCTGGCCTGCAGGTCGTCCGTGCTGGCGGCAGCCCGAACCCGAAGTTGATCTGGTGCGATAATGACCACCCACAGGGGGAAATTTTGCGTGCCCGAAGTACTGCGTGGCTCAAGCAGCCTCTGAAATAGGTCCGCGTGCCGTCATGGGTCGCGGCCATTTAGCTCAGCTGGACTCCGGGATGCGCCAACGTTTCCGACAACTGCCAGTCGAGAAGCTGCGAAGCCCTCAAAAACAAAGTATTGTGAACCCAAGGTTCTTCCTATAATGAGTTGCAATTATCCCAAGACCAAATATGTAGAATTCATGAATTTAAACGCACCAAAGCAGCGGCCGCATGGAATCGTTGGTGACGAGTGGCGCGTCCGGCGAACCGCCGTTTTGCCGTGGGCATAGGTTGTGACCATGCCGCTCCAACCACCATCTGAGGCCAAACGCCTCATGCGCAATAAAACCTACGAACGCTGGCGCTGGCAAATCTTTGGGATCACCTGGCTGGCGTATGCGGGCTTCTACCTTACGCGCAAAAGTTTTTCCGTGGCGAAAAACGAATTGAAAAAGGTGGACGTGATGGGGTTGACCAAGGGCGACATGGCCTGGATTGACGGCGCGAACTCGGTCGCCTACGCGCTGGGCCAGTTCTTGTTCGGCTCCTTGGGCGACAAATTCGGCACGCGGACGATCATCCTGCTCGGCATGCTCGCGTCCGTTACCACCGCGCTGGCGATGGGTTTCGCCAACAGCGTGCTGATGCTGGGTGTGCTCTTCGGCCTTCAAGGCTTGTGCCAGGCCAGTGGGTGGGCGCCGCTGGCCAAGAACGTCGGCGAATTCTTCTCGCAACGCGAACGCGGCACGATCATGGGATTCTGGTGCACGAATTATGCGCTGGGCGGCTTCCTCGCGACCACGTTGGCGGGCGTCGCCGCGCAGAAGTTTGGCTGGCGCTTCGCTTTCTTTGTGCCGGCGGGCGGCTTGTTGGTCATCTGGGTGCTCTTCCTTTTGTTCCAGCGCAACCGGCCCGAGGATGTGGGCTTGCCCCCCATCGAACAATATCACGCCGAGCCGGAAGCTGTGCTCGATGCACGCGAGACGCCGGCGGAAGAGTTGGAAGGCTCCTGGAAAGTCGTGGGGGAAGTATTGCGCAACCCAATGGTGTGGCTCTTGGCCGCCGTCTATTTTCTGGTCAAGCCGACGCGGTATCTCATTCTCACCTGGTCACCGGTTTACATCAACGAACTGCTCGGCACGAGCACCGCGAGTTCGGGATTTCTCGGGAGTCTTTTCGATCTGGCTGGACCGGTCGGGACCCTGGCGGGTGGTATCATTTCGGACCGCCTGTTCAAGTCCAAGCGCATTCCGGTATGCGTAATTGCGTTGTTTTGCACGGCCCTGGCGATGGTCGCCTTCCGGTTTCTGCCTCATTCCCGCCTGGCCATTGGTGCCGGGATGTTTGTCATCGGCTTTCTGGTCTTCATCCCCGACTCGCTCATCAGCGGGGCGGCGACAATTGATTTTGGGACGAAGAAAGGTGCTTCCACCGCCAGCGGGCTGGTTAACGGTTGCGGCTCCATCGGCCAAATTCTTGGTGTTACCCTTCCCGGTTGGGCGGGAAACATCGTCGGGCAAGGACAGGACATCTGGAACCCAATTTTTCTGTGGCTCGGAGTGGCACTGGCCGTTGCGGGATTGATTCTTATGCCGCAGTGGAATCGTCTGCCAGCCACCGCGAAAGCCACAACTTAGTTTTGCCGGCCACCGGTACGCTCAAACCATGATCTTTTCGTTTTTGGGATCGAACGGTGGTTGCAACATGGCTCGAGCGGGATATTGTTTACCCGCGAAGTCGATGGTGTATTGGCCGCTCGTGACAAACTCCGGCGTGATGATGTCGTCGCTCTTCACGTAACCGAACGCCAACGCGCGGCCTAGCGTGAACCCGTAGTAGCCTGAAGTGGTCGTGCCCATGAGCTTGCCGTCACGGAAAATGCGCTCACCGCCCCAGAGCATCGCGTCAGGGTCCTCCACCACGAAGGAGGCGAGGCGACGTTTGACCCCGGTTTCTTTTTGCTTCAGCAAAGCCTCCTTGCCGATGAAGTTCGTTTTCTTGTCCAGCTTCACCATGAAACCGAGCCCCGCTTCATAGGGGGTATCGCCGGGGGTAATTTCCGCACCCCAGGCGCGGTAGGCCTTTTCCATGCGAAGCGAATTGATGGGGTAAAAGCCCGCGTGGGTCAGTTCGTACTTTTTCCCCGCCGCTTGCAGGGCGTCGAACACTCCTTGAATCTGATCCATGCGCGCGTGCAGTTCCCAGCCAAGTTCACCAACGTACGTGATCCGGATCATAAGGACGTTGGCGTTGGCCAGGCTGTGCCATTGGGTGGTGCTGAACGGAAAAGCTGTGAGTGAAAGGTCGGCGTCGGTGAGTTCGTTAAGCAACTTGCGGGCGTTCGGTCCCATGACGCCCAACACGCCGTAGGCAGGAGTCACATCCGTGATCGTAGCCCGCTCTTCCGGAAGGATGTGTTTGTGGATCCAATAAAAATCCCGCGTCGGCTGCCCCGAGCCGGTGATGATGTAGTATTGGTCCTCCGCGATCCGGGCGAAACAGAGGTCGGACTCGTAGCCGCCCCGCGCATTCAGCATCCCGCTATAGAGGAATTTGCCGACGGGCATGTCCACGTGCCCCGGCGAGAGGCGGTCGAGGACGCGAACGGCGTCGCGCCCTTGGAGCATGAACTTGCTGAACGAGGATTGATCCCAGACCGCGACGTGTTCGCGCGCGGCGCGATGTTCGGCGGCGACGCAATCCCACCAATTCTGGCGGCCGAAAGAGTAAGCCATTCCCGGCTGGGTGCCTGGGCGCGGGAACCAAATAGGGCGTTCGATGGCCATTTTGCTCCCGTGGAAGGCGCCGAGCAAGTTGAGCCGATCGTACAGCGGGCTTTTGCGCGTGCCGCGGGCGCTCTCCAATTCGTAATTCGGCCAGGCCATCCGATACTGGAGGCCGGCTGTCTCCGTCACCCGGTGGCGCAGGAAATCGCGGTTGTTTTGGAACGGCGAGAAGCGGCGAATGTCCACGCCCCACAAATCGTAAGGCTGCTCGCCTGCCAGAATCCATTGCGCCAGCACCTCGCCCGCACCGCCGGCGTAAGCGAGGCTGTGGCCGTTGAAGCCCGCCGCCACAAAAAGCTGATCCACCTCCGGCACCTCGCCGATGATGAAGTTTGTGTCGGGCGTGAAGGTTGCCGGGCCGTTGACCATTTTCTCGAAGGGCTCCTGCCCGAGCGCGGGGACGCGGTGTTGCGCCGCCTTGATCGCGTCGGCAACGTAACTCCGATCTTCCGGCAGTGGTTTGCCGGCGAAATCGGGCGGGATAGGGTCAACCAAACACGGCTTGCTCTTCTTCGGGAACGTGCCGAGGATAATCTGCCCGCGGTCGTCGGTGCGGAAATAAATCGCCGCGTCCGGATCGCGCACACAGGACAGATCGGCGCCCGCGCCCGGGACCGTTTTCGAGATGAGGTAGGGATGCTCGACCGGATACACCGGCACGTTGGCGCCGAATTGCAGAGCCAGTTGCCGGGACCACATCCCGGCACACAGAACAACCTGCTCGGCGGCAATTTCCCCTTGTGCAGTGGCCACACCGACCGCGCGGCCTTCTTTGCGCAGAATGCTCGTGACGCGTACGCCGGTCACAATGGTCGCCCCGCGTTGTTCCGCGCCTTGGGCGAGCGCGAGCGCGGCTTGCCGTGCGTCCACGCGACCCTCGGCGGGCAACCACATGGCGCCGCGAATATCTTGCGTGTCGAGGAGCGGCCATTTTTGCTTTGCCTCATCCGCGGTGATGAGGCTGACATCCAGTCCCGAGGCCTGCGCCAGCGGCACGGCGCGGCGATACTGAATCATGCGCGCCTCCGTCTGTGCCAACACGAGCGAGCCAACCGGTTTCCAGCCGGTGGCGATGCCGGTTTCCGTTTCAAGCGCGGCATAGAGTTTGGCGCTGGCGTCGATGAGTTTGCGCAACCCCGCTTGCGGTGCGCCGCCGACCAGACCGGCCGCGAACGAAGTCGCGCCACCGCCAATTTCACCTGGTTCCAGCAGCACCACCTCGCGACAGCCTTGTTTCGCCAGGTGGTACGCGACACTGCAACCAATGATGCCGCCACCGACGATCACAATGCGGGTTTGTTTGGGGAGGGAATGGCTCATGGTTTTCCCAATTGAATCAAAGTTGTTTCCTTTTCAACCTCGAGGACGTTCAAGGTTTCGTGAGGCCGTAGTACTCAGCGTAAATGCGCGAAGCGCTGGCTTGGGCGCCGGGCCAGGTCCATTTTGAATCGCTAAAGCGGTTGGGGCTCAGGCTTTGGACGTAGGGCGATGGCTTGGGGTCGAGCAGGGATTCGACGACGTGACGGCCGATGCCAGCCGAACCAGAGACCCCGTGGGCGTTGCAGCCGCCCGCCATGACGAAGCCTTTGACTTTCTCCGTCGGCCCAATGATAAAGCGGCCATCGGGCGTAAAAGTCGGCCAGCCTTTGAAGACGCTGCGAATGCCGAGGTCCGACGCTTTGGGAAAATTCGGGATGAGATCTTCGGCGAATTTGGCCAGGACATCCCAATCCGGCTCGATGCCGGGTGGATTTCCCTGCAACGCATATTTCCGCGGGTCGGTGTGAAGCGGATTCGACTCCCAACCACCCAGGAGCAGGGCATTGACGTCGGTGCGGATGTAAAGGCTGAGGTCAGGAATGCGGATGACCGGGAAATTCGGCGTCAACCCCGCGCACGGGACACTGATAAAATATTCGTGGCGCACCGGAACGATCGGCAATTCCAAACCGACGAGTTTGGCGATGTGAAACGCGTGGGCCCCGGCGGCATTGATGACGGTGTCGCAGCGGATCGTTCCTTTGTCCGTCACCACGCCCGTGACGCGGCCGTCTTTCGTCAGGATTTGTTCCGCCGCCGTGTTGACACTGAACTGCACGCCGCGGCGCCCGCTCTGCGAGCAATAACTCGCGGTCAAATCATACGGCTGCAAATAGCCCTCGGTCGGACACCAGAGAATGGATTTGGCCATGGAAAAATTCATCCCCGGCCACTTTTCTTCCGCGACTTTCGGTGTGATATACGCCGTTTCCAAACCCGCCTGATCCGCGATCGCCTTCATCCGCTGGAATTCTTCCACCCGCGCAGCATTCAATGCCACGCGGAGCGAGCCCACCTGCCGCCAGGTCGGATTGGCCTTCGTGTCCTTTTGCAATTCGGAAAACGTTTTGACCGACCACATGGCGAGTTGGGTGCGCTCGAGGGTGGCGCGCACCTGGCCGACCAGTCCAGCTGCCTGGGCCGAGGTGGCTGCGGCAACCGATGACTCCTTTTCAATGAGGAGGATGTCGGTTTCGCCCGCCAGCGCCATTTGATAGGCCGTGCCGCAGCCGACCGCGCCGCCGCCGATAATGACAATTTTTGCGTCTTTGATCTTGCTCATGATATTTTATCCTGCGGTCATTGCCTGATTAAAACTTCTGGTCACACAGCTCCATTAAGTTTGGTGATCATTTGCGGGACAAGTTCGTATAGATCGCCGACGAGACCGTAGTCGGCCACTTCGAAAATCGGCGCATCCGGATCGCTGTTGATGGCGACGATGGTCTTGGAATTCTTCATCCCCGCCAGGTGCTGGACCGCGCCGGAAATACCCAGGGCAATGTACAGTTCAGGCGCAACCACTTTGCCCGTTTGCCCGACTTGAAATGCGTTCGGCGTGATGCCCGCGTCCACCAAGGCCCGCGAACTGCCCGTCGCCGCGTGCAGTTTGTCCGCCAAGCCACCGACCAGGCGTTCGAAGTCTTCGCTGCTCTTGATGCCGCGCCCGCCGGAGACGACGATGCGCGCTTCGGTCACGTCGGGGCGGCTGGAAAGCTTGGACTGCAGGGTCTCGAATTCAGTCTTCTTTGGCAAGGTCGCTTCATCCATTGCTACGTTCGTGATCGTAGCGCGTTCGGCGCGCGCGCTGGCAGCCGGGTAGGCCGACGGACGAATCGTGACAATCTGCGGATTGCCACAGAGCGCCACGGTCGCAACGACGGCTCCGGCGAAGAGCGGTCGGCGAAAACAAAGCTGGCCGTGGCGGAACTCATGTCCAATCACTTCGCTGGCCATCGCGCCCCCAAGCAATCCGGCGGCCCGCGGCAAAATATCTTTCGCGAAGGGGGTCGCCGCGGCGACCACCAAATCGAAACCGCGTTGCTTGGCCACGTCCGCGATGACCTTCGCGTAGCGATCGGCCACGGGATTGGCCAGCGCAGGATGGTCAGCAAGCAACACGGGGGCGTACGCCGCCGCATCCTGCGCGACCGCCGCGAGCGAGTGGCCGAGCAGGAGGCATTCGATGCTGCCTCGGGTCGGCTCCGCGACCGCATTGGCGAAGGCGACTGCCGAGCGGCTGCCGAGGCGGATGCCTTGGCCATCATGTTCGCAGAGGATCAGGACACGCATGGATTTCACTCTAAAGCACTTTTTCCTCGTCACGCAGTCTAACGAGCAATTCATCGAGGTTGCCGACGCGCACGCTTTTGCGCCGCGAAGGTACGGCCTCGAGGCCGAGCAATTGCAGACGCGGCTCGATCGTCACGCCAAGTTCGGCCACCGGGATGCGTTCGATGCTTTTTTTTCGCGCTTTCATGATGCTCGTCATGGAGGCGTAGCGCGGTTCGTTGAGGCGGAGGTCGGCGGTGACGACAGCGGGCAGGGGGACGCGAACGATTTCCAGCCCCGCATCGGTTTCGCGGGTCACGCGCAGGCCACCGTTGAGGAATTCGATCTTCGAGGCGAAGGTCGCCTGGGGCCAGTCGAGGAGCGCGGCGAGCATCTGCCCGGTCTGATTGAAATCATCGTCCACGCCTTGCTTGCCCATGAGAATCAAATCGGGCTGAAAACGACTGGCAAATGCCCGGAGAACGCAGGCCACGTTCCAGGAATCGAGCGGTGCGTCGCAGAGAATCAGCGATGCGTTGTCTGCGCCCATCGCCAGTGCGGTGCGGAGCTGCGGCTCGCAGGCCTCCGTGCCGACGGCCACGGCCAGCACTTCGACCTCGTCGGTGGATTTCTCCCGAATCCGCAATGCCTCTTCCACGGCGATCGCGTCAAAAGGATTCATCACGAACGGCAGTCCGTCCGTGACGATGCCGGAACCATCGGCTTTGACCTGAATCTTCTGATCCGTGTCAGGGACACGTTTGATGGGGGCGAGGATTTTCACGCGGTTAAGCGTAACGCCCCAGCGACCGGCCGTGGCAGCGCGCCTTCAGCGAAGCCGGTGACGTTGTAAAACCAGTAACTCATAAAACTGCAACGCATAGCCCCGCTTAGCTGAGGACGATGACTTGCTGGCGGCGCATGGCCAGTTGCTTGGCGGTGCTCAAGCCCGCGCCGCCACCACCGACGATGAGGACATTCGCGTTGGAGCGTAAATTCATTCCGTTGCTTCCGTTTTGTGAATCGAGAAACGAAAACAAACCTTTTCCACCCTGCGCATTACAATCCCTTCCCCTTGAGCATCTCTAGGTACCAGCGCACAAAACCATCCACGTTGTATTCCTTGTAGGTCGAATACGGCCCGGGCGTAAAGGCGCTGGAATTGACGCCGCGCTGCTGGCGTTCACAAATCTCCCAGTCCTGTTCAGAGGTGAGCTGCCAGAAGGGCATCAGTTTTTCCAACTGGTAATCGCGCCCGGCCACCGCCTGCGCGTCCACCAGCCACCACACGCGGATGGCGGTGAGTTGCGGGCCGAGCGGGAGCAGGCGCGTGCTCACGGCGTGGTCGCAACTGGAATGGTTCCAGAAGTTGGGGAGCGTGCGAATCCGCAAGGTGCCGACATCGGCGTCCTGATAATCCCCCATCAACGGCGCGACACGTTTGCCATCCATGGTTTCGGACAGGTAACCGTCCACGAGCGGCGTGCGATTGGCGGAAAACCAGATGTTCTTTTCGGCATTGGGAAACGTCGTCATGCCGGTCTGGGTGTGCGTAGGGGCGAGACCCGCGGCCGCCCATTTCTTGTCGCTGCGCGCGACCACTCCACTGATTTCCCGCTGGATGCGCGGCGTGGTGTCGTCGGCATTGTAGTGGTCGAAGTTGGCCTTGATGTATTGCGGATGATTGAGGTTGCAATGGTAGCACTCGCGGTTGTTTTCCCAAACCAGCTTCCAGTTCGCTTTGACCAAGTAATCCGTGGCCTGGGCGACCTTCGCTCGGTCGAATCCCTGCGGCTTCGCCAGGGGCGCGAGGAGTTCGTGGGCCGGCTCGAAGCTGGGTGGCTCCGCGGCCAGTGACAGGTAAATCAACCCGCCCGCCTCCCGCACGTGGACCTGCTTCAAGCCGAACTGGGATTTGTCCAGTTCGTGCATCCCGCGGCAGGAGAGCAAGTCGCCGTTCAGTCCATACGTCCATTGATGGTACGGACAAACCAGACGCGCGACGTGGCCCGCTGCCTCGTGACAAATGGGGGAGCCGCGATGACGACACACATTGTTCAGGGCATGAACCGAGCCGTCTGAACCACGAATCACGATGAGGGGATCGGCATCCACTTGCAGGGTGAAATAATCGCCCGGCTTGGGAATCTCGCAGGTATGCCCGGCAAAGAGCCAGCCGGTTCGCCAGACCCGGTCAAGGTCGGCGCGATATACCGTTTCGTCGGAATGAAAGCTTCCGGGTAACGCCCAGCCCGGACGACATTCGGCCAACAATGACTCGACCAAACCCGCCACCGCGCCGCCGACTTTGCGCCGTGGGCGCGGACGGCTTTCTCGCCGGCCACCTCCTCGCAGTTGATTTCCAGTACGCTGCATATTTGCCTTTGGATCGTAGGTGGATAGTTCGCCAGTCTCAATAACCTGTTTGGGGGGCGTCGCTGGGTTTCTACATGCCGGCCGATCCCCCTATTTCGAGAGATAACGGCCCTGCGGCTGACTCAGTCGTCATCGTCGTCTTTGGCGTTCTTCACGAGCACCAAGCCGAGTTGCTTTAGCCCCTTCCCATGGCCGCCGACGAACTTGGCGGGGTAGCGGGCCTCGCCTTTGTTGATGTGCCAGATGTAGCGGTTGAACACGTCGTCGTTGATTCGGTCAGGTTTGCTGAAATCCATCTTCTGAACCTTCTTCGCATAGTAACGCTGCTTGGGCGACAGCTGGCTTGCGACGACACTCTCGGTCAGTGGAATGTTGTTGGGCAGCGCGGTGTAGGGGGTGAAATTGGGGACATTGGTGAAACATTCGAACATGATCGGGGCCATGGCGTCCTGCTGGTTCATGGGCGGCAGGCCAAGGATGCGCTGCATCGTGTGCAGAACCCCGGCTTGATTGTAGAAAGTGCTGAGGACTTGGCCGCGCTTCGTGTAGGGGCTGATGACGAGGCAGATTGAGCGGTGACCGTCCACGTGGTCGTAGCCACTCTGTGGATCGTCTTCGATGACGAAGATCACAGTGTTGCTGGCGAAGCTGCTTTTGGTAATCGCCTCCACCACCTGGCCAAGCGACAGGTCGTTGTCGGCAACCTGGGCGCGGGGCGAAGGGTCGCCGCCGGTGTGGTCATTGGGCAGGTAGAGGAGATGGAACGAGGCCCAGACGCCGTTGGATTGCGCGGCATTGAGTTCTTTGATAAAGCCGCGAGCCCGGACGACATCGGGGATGTTCATGTTCCAACCGGGGACATTCGTCGAACTGTAGGGGCGCAGCGCGGCGATGCCGATGTTCTGGACGTAACGGATCGTGTCGGTGTTGTTCGTGTAATCCTGGTAGATCTGCAACCAGGTCTTGGCGGGCGACGTGGAGGCGTAATCCATCTCACCGTAGTTCCGGAATGTTAACCCGTGCTGCAGAACATTGTTCCAAATGAAGCCCGTGGAGGAATACGTGAGCGGGTCGTCGCCGAATGTGTAGCTGCGACTGAAACCGCCAAAGGCTTTTTCCAGATGGTCGCCGCTGTTGCCTTCGGTGCTCCAGGAGTGGCCATCCGCCGAGAGAACGCCGTTGCAGTAGAAATTATCGAGCAGGACGTATTGTTCCGCCAACGCGTGATGATTGGGTGAAACCAGTCGTGGATAAATGCAGAGGCTGGGATCGCCGTTGCCCTGCGGGAGGTCGCCGAAAATTTGATCGTAGGTCTTGTTCTCCTTCAGGATATAAACCACGTGCTGAAATACGGATGGCTCACCCCGGCGCCGCGGCACCGGCACGGGTAGTTGGCCGGCGAGCGGCCCTTGCTGGGCCTGTTTGATCTGGGGAACGCGACCGGCCTCAAAGGCCTGCGCGGTGTATTTGCTCAGCGGCTCGGCCGTGGGGATCGGAATTTTGTTGGCGCTGCCGAGGTGCGCTCCGATCTGCCAGGAGGTGGTGACGGGCTGACCTAAACGGCTGCCCAAGCCTTTCACATTGGCGACATAGACGTGATTGCCGTCCGCCACCACGGCGCCGGGATACCAGTCAGTGGGGAGAAATCCCTGGATGAGACTGTTGGTGTGTTGCGCGTTGGGGAGCTCGACCACGGCGAGGGCGTTGTTCCCGCCGCTGGCCACGAACAACATGGATTCGTCCTTGCTCAGCGCCAGTCCCGTGCTCGCACTGCCATACGGGAACGTGGGATCGGGCCGCACCAGGATGGTTTCCTTCACCGCCCGCGTCGCGGTGTTGATCACGCTCACGGTGTCGGAGTTCGCGTTGGCTACATAAAGGGTCTGGCCATCAGCGCTCAGTTCGAGATCGCAGGGATGCAACCCGGTTGCCGTCTGCGCGGTTTGCAAGCCGGTCAGCAGGTTCACGAAGGACACAACGCCGCTCGCGGCCACACCACGGCTGTCAATTACCACCTGCGTGCCGGCGGAAGGCGCGGTCAGATCACCGCCCGTGGGGAAGCGACCGCCCCAATCGGAAACGTAGGCGGTGTTACCATCCGGGGCGAGAACCACATCCCACGGCGCAATACCCACGGTGATCTGCTGCGTGACGGTGCCAGTGGTGAGATTCACGACGGCCAGCTTGTTGGCGATCGAGAGACAGACGTAGGCTTTGGAATCATCGGCGGCGATGGCGAGGCCGCAGGGATAAGAGCCGCCGGGCAGGGCGATGGTGCGCGAAAACGTGACGGTGCCATTCGCGGCCACGGCCCATTCGTAGAGTTCATTCCCGGCGCCGGTCACATAGATATGCGAACCGCTGTGACGCATCGCGATCCCGTGCATCGAAGCGCCGCTGCCAGGGTAACTCGCAGTTTGCACCAACGTCCAGGTCGCGGCCTCCACCACGAGCAGGTTGTTGATATTTTTGATATAGATGAATTTCCCGTCGGGCGAGAGCACCAGATCCACGGGCCGGCCGCCGAACTGAATTTGTTTTCCAGCCGCGCGGAGGATTTGTTTCGACGGAACGGATTGCTCACCGTCAGGCAACTGGCCAACCAAGAAGTCGGGCTTGAGCTGGCCGACACGATAGAACGTCGGTGTACCGCTGATGGGAACGCTGAGGCTGCGATTGGTGATCGCGCTGGCGACCACCGACCAAGTCGGGGCCAACAAATTTGTCATCCGCTCCACAAAACACACGCCGTCGGGCGCCGTCCAATTCAAGGTGACAGACGCCACGCTGGTAGTCAGGTTCGTGATGCGGATCGCGGCGTTGCCGGGCGGCAGGCCATCGGGCGTCGGCCCGCCAAGCGCAGCGATGGCGGCGGGTGTCATCCAGCCGTTTACGAACTGAATACTGTTCACGAACCCCGACTGCGTGAATCCACTGACCCCGGCGGTGAAGAGCTGCGCCGTCGGCCCCAAGGCGTAACGGCCATCCACGCCTCCCGGCAGCGCTTGGCTACCCACGCTCACGCCATTCACGTACTTCGTGAGTTGCTGGCCCGCCGGGGCGGTCAGGTCCACCGCAAACGCCAGACGATACCAAGCATCCGGTGCCAAGGGGCCGTTGAACTGGCCATTGGCACCAATGCCGTTCGGATCCGGGAGCGCGCCGAGATTGCCGATGAGATATTCCGCGTCGTTGCCAACGTGATTAAACGGGTCGGTTTGGAACAACGCCCGCCATTCGTCGCTGCTCGGCGCCGGATACATCACGTCCAGGAGCAAGGTGTATTGATTGACGAACTGGCCGCCGCCGTTGGGTTTGGCCCCATGGCGCAAATAACAACCCTGGTTGATGGTGTTGCTCCCGAACCCCATCACCTGCGCCGAGTGGCCGATGATCGTCATGCCCGGAAAACTCGTGATCGTCGCGGTATCCGCGAGATACTCCAGCTCGGCGCCGACCGTCGCCCGCAGATCCCCGAAATCAAAATCCCATTGCCCGGTCACGACTGGCACGTAAACCGTCAAGCTGGCGCCGCCACTTTCGATGGCGCCGGAACTATTGCTTACCACTACGGTGTAAACTCCCTGATTTGCGCTGCTCACGGTCGCGATGGCATAACTGGCGTTGGTGGCCCCAGGGATATTGGTGCCATTCAACCGCCATTGATAACTGAGCGGTGGTGCGCCACCGGCAGTGACGGTGAAAGTAGCGGTGGCACCCACGCTGACATTCAAGCTGGGCGGCGCATTGGAGATGACCGGGAGGGCGCCGGACGTGATGCTGTAAAGCCCGAAATTATCCACACCGAAGTACCAGCTATCGGTGCCGGCATGGGCGAAACGGAAGCGGACGGCCGCTTGGTTGTCGGCCGCGGTCAGGCGAAACAATTCCACGCGCTTGGATTCCACCGAGTTATCGTCCACCCGCGCGCTGATGTTCGTGGCCAATGATTGCGAGATGGAGGCCCCGATGAAAGCCCCGTAAGATCCGCCATAGGATTTGCCGCCGATGAAGTTGGTGGCCACATCGGAGTAGCGATTGGTCAACGTTTTGTCGGCATCAACGCCGCCATTGCCGAGCGTGAGCACATCTGGGCCGTCCAACATGTAAACGACGGGCAACCACGTGGCGCCGCCGTTCACGGAATATTCCACCGCCCCAAAGCTGTCCTGGTTTTGTTCAAAGAGACTGTGGTACGAGACGTAGATGTTAGTCTGGCCGCTTAGATTGAAATCGGGCGAAAATAAGTATTGAATCTGACTGCCCTCACGCCAACCGGACGTGCAGAACATGAATCTGCCCTGGGCCAGATTCGTCACCACCTGGCCATTCACCACGTTGGCCGGATTGAAAGCCAGGACGCGCGAATAGTCCTGCGGCGTTTGGGTGGTGTAAGTCAAAAAATTCGAAGCGAACCGACTGCGATCCACCACCAGCCAACCCGCGTACGGGACGGAAGCCAGCTCCAGCAGATTGGAATTCAATTGCGGCAGGGTTGAATAGTTCGTCCGCGACCAACCTGCCGGCAGGCCGCCTTCAGGGACGGCGTCGAAGGTTTCAAGATGGATTGGCAGCGGCAGGGTGATGGGGACAGCCAGCGCTGGAGCGACCAAGCCCATGCAGGCGAACGTCAAAAGGCCGAAACCTGCGGGCAGGAGGCCGAAGCCAGAATTCCGACCACTGCTTTCTGCCCTCCGGCTTGGGATACCGCAAAGATATTTCATAGGTTCAAAGTAAACACAATGGATGCGAGCCGGCACGAACCAGCCCGCCGGTTTGATGCGACATTACGCTGCCACCGCGCTTTCACAATGCCTTGTTTTGGTGGGTGGCAAAAGTTCTACGTTTGGAAAGGACCAAATGAATCCAAGTCGCGGCATTTTTAATTTCTCATTTTAAATTCAGAATCGATTGGTTTCACTTTTGCAGGAACTTCACAACCGCTCCGGAGCGACTGTGGACGTTGAGCTTTTCAAAGATGTTTTTGACGTGGCCATGCACCGTCCAAATGCTAATGCCAAGGGAGTTGGCAATTTCCTTGTCCAGGTAACCCTTGCTCAGTAGCGCCAGAACTTCGTGTTCACGCGGGGTAAGTTTGGCAAGCTTTCCGGAGGAGGGGTCGGCGGGCAGCGAAGCGGAAAGCCGTTGGAAGTAATCCCGGATGTGGGCGGTAATTTTTTCGCGGGTAACCGGGCCGGACAATTCTGCAATCGGCTCAAACAGCCGGAGCGCCGGAGTGCGTTTCAACATATATATCCCGGAGCCACCCGGGGTGGCTTTGAAGAGTTGGTCGGTGTCCTCAAAGACGGAATAGAACACCACCACCAGACTGGGCCGGAGGTGCTGTAACTCGTTCAGCGAGGCCATGCCGGGCTCAAGGGGCAGATCCTGATTGGCCAGGACAAAACTCACCAGGCGCCGGGGTATTTCGCGAAGCGCTTCTGCCACGCGGGCGAAGCTGACGGTGCAGCGGAACCCGGCCTGGCCGCTGGCGCACGCTTCCATCGCGGATCGGATGCCCGCATCCGGCTCCAGCAGCGCAATGCTTTGTTCCAGCGACGGACGTACTGCAACTTTGGGTGGCTGCTTTGCGTGATCACTTCCCGGTGTGTGGATGGTGGTGTAAGTCCAGGTAAGCGGGTTGTCCTGCCAACGCAGGGCTATGGACAGCTCGCGGGAAAAAGCGGCATTGGCGTAAGTCCAACCTCGGTTGACCACGGCCTGATGAATCCGCATGGCCTGGTGGGCGGCTTGGGTTTCATCGCGAGTCCCCAAAGGGAAAAAGTGGCTCCTGTTCGCGTGCTCGATGCGAACGTAGAATTCGCGGTCGCTCTCGGTACGGGATCGTTCGGGGTCCTTCCGAGCGATGAGTCGGCGTCGCCAGTCCTCAACCTCGGTCGCCGTCGAGCCGGGCGAAATCCGCGCGCCAGTGTGGAGCTTGGTTCGCAGCGCCGATCCGCTGCGGCCTGTCTTCACATTTTCCCAACCGTGTTCAAGAATGTTTTCGTAAATCTGCCACGCTTCGCGCGCGGCGGTGGACCGGTTCGCGGCGGCCAGCGAGAAAGTGCACCGCCGCCCCTGATGCTGGATTTTGACGGACCACCCTTTTAGCGCGATGCGTTGGCCGTCTCGCGTAAAACTATTCTTGAAGAGTCGCCGACGCCAATACGCTGCCTGGAAACCGTTCAGTGAAGGTGACCCTGGGCGGGCCGCCTTCCGGGGCGCGAGCTTGCTTGGACGCTGCTTGGACATCGGAAACAATTAAAGCGGAAGGCTGATCTTCGCAAGTCGGGGTTTCTTCTTGGTCGGCTGACCGACCTGAATCCACAATCCTTGAAGCGTCGCAGACGCCAATCCGCCGCTTGGAACCCGGTCAGCCGAGGTTGGATTGGGCCGGCCGGTTTCCGGGGTGCGATCTTGCTTGGACGCTGCTTGGACACAGGCAACAAGCAAGGCCGAGAGTTGAGGTTCGCAAGCCCGGGTTTCTCAGCGCCGCGCGCCGGGCCCTGGGATTGCGATCCAATTCCGCGGCATCCGGCGCTCCGGGAATGGCTGGAAGGCTCCAACCAACTGTGCTCAGGAGCGAATTCGTCAGTTTCTGCCTGCGAATTCAGCCACCAACTGCCGCGCGCCAAAATCGGCCTGCGGCGCATGAATACTGGGGCAATGGTCGAAAAACCGCCAGTTCGTGGTTTTCCCTCACCCGCCCGCCCGCGCTCCCACGACAACTGCTACGTGGTATTCCCCCTGCCCAAATGGGGGGTTGTATCCCAGGCAAGATCCCTTATGATCACCACCAATACAACAGCCATGAATCTCGAATAGATTGTGATCATTGGAGGGTTGTAATCAGATGATAATCAAAAACTAGACCATCAACTCGATACGTATATGCGAAAAAGTTCTGTAATCACACCGGTTTGTTCAGGGCTGGCGATTCTCGCGGGCTCGTTTTCATTCATGGGTACCGCCCAAGCGGTCACCCTTATTTCCGAAGATTTTGAGGGCGCCGCCAACGTATTTGGCACGGGCACTTACGCTTATGCTTCTAATTACACCTTGGCCAACTTGCTGACACCCGGGGGTGGACTGCAATACATGAAAGGTGGAGCGGGAACTACCGGCGCGGTGTCCACGAACATTTTCTCCGCCGGCGGCCCAATCAACTTGCTCACCGGCGGGATTACCGGGGCGCAGATTGATGGCGGGTCTGTCGGCTACAACCTTTACGCCCAATTCAGCAGCTATCGAACGCAGGGCGATAATGCGACCCTTTCCGTGCAATTCCTTGACGCGGCGAGCAGTCCGCTTGGCGCCTCCCTCCAGATTGGCGGAGCCGCGTTTGCGGCCGCTTTGCCCACCGGGGCCATCGGCAATTACACGGATGCAAAGGCTTGGGGTGCGGATTCCCTGGCAGGGATCGTCCCCTTGGGAGCGCGGTTTGCGAACGTTCAGATCTTTGCGGTCAAGACGGCGGGCGGCACCGCCATTGACGGTTACATGGACAACGTCAGTTTTACTATTGCAGTGCCCGAGCCGAGTTCCGTGGCTCTGTTGGCCCTAGGCGGTGGGTTGGCGGCATTAGCGCGCCGCCGTCGCTGAACTTGCGCGTGGCTAAGGCCACGAAATCCTTGGCGGCCTCTGCTTGAGCGGAGGCCGCTTTTGTTTTCGGGGCGGGAATCCCCCGTAATCCAACGGCTCATGACCTTGAACAAAAAAGACCAACAAGACCTGCCCGAGCTGCAGCGGGCCCGCGCCCTGTGGATCGCCAACCGTTTCGATGCTGCCGTGAAGCTCTTCGTCGAAACCGCCGCGCGGCATCCCCAAAACGTCGCGGCGCTCGTGGACACCGCCCGCGCCTTGGGCCATCGCCACGAAATCAAGCGCGCCGGGGAATATCTGGCTCGCCTCCGCACCATCGCCGCCGAGCGGAAGGATCTGCCATTCATTGTCGGCCAGACTTTCCGGATGATTCACCGCGAGGAACTTGCCATCCAGTGCTTCGAGGAATACGTGGCGGGGCGGGGCCGTCGCCATGCCGACGCGCATTTTGAATTGGCCGTGCTCTACGAGCGCCGCCACCGCGTGGCGGACGCGGAAGCGGCGGTGGCCCGCGTGCTGAAGCTCAACTCGGTTTATCACGAAGCCTCGCTCTTGCAAGCCCGGCTCTGGCGTCGGCGCGGTGAAGTGGGCCAGGCTAAAGCCCGTTTCCGACGACTGGCGGAACATGCTCAAGTCCATGTCGTCTCCCGCGCCCAAGCCTGGGCGGCACTGGCCGATATCGCGGACAAGGAGGGTGACTATGAACAGGCCGTGGAACTCATGGCGCGCTGCAAAGACATCCAAATTGCCCATGCCCAGGTCTTCCAGCGGCATTCCGACGTGGTGCTGGGCAACCTCCAGCGCTTTAGCGAATCCGTGACGGCCGAGGATTTTCGACGTTGGCGGGCGCCACAGAATGAGTTCGGCCCGCCCGCCCGCGTCGCGCATCTGACGAGTTTCCCCCGCTCCGGCACCACTTTGTTGGAGAATATCCTGGACGCCCACTCGGGCGTCGTCAGCAGTGAGGAACTCGCAGTCTTCAGTCGCGATATTCTCGATTCTACCTGGAAGGAGTCGCACGAAAACACCCCGCCGACCGTCGAGGCGTTCGACCGCGTCCCGGTGGCGAAACTCAATTCCTTGCGCCGGCGTTATTTGGACGCGATGGAAGAGGCGCTGGACGAACCCATTGGCGACCGCGTCCACATCGACAAGAACCCGACGCACACCTTGTTCATCCCGGCCTTGGTGCGCCTGTTTCCAGAATCACAATTCCTCATCGCTTTGCGCGATCCGCGCGACGTCGTGGTCAGTTGCTACTTTCAATATCTGCCGCTCAATCCAACGAGTGTGTCCTATCTGCGTTGGGAATCCACGGCGCGGCGTTATGCCCTGGACATGGGCATCTGGCTGCGAATGCGCGAACGGCTCGATGCCGGCTCCTGGCTGGAAGTTCGCTACGAGGACGTCGTGCAGGATCTGCCGGCCGCGGCCCGGCGCGCGCTCGCCTTCCTGAAACTGCCGTGGGAGGAGGCCGTACTTGGCTATCGTGAACGCCTCGCGACGAAGACCGTGCATAGCCCTACCTATCTAGATGTCGCGCAACCCATCAACCGTCGTCCCATCGGCCGCTGGAAAAATTACGCCCGCTGGTTGGAGCCGAACTTGGGAACGCTCGAACGGTTCGTGAAGGACTTCGGCTACGCTTGACCAGGTTGCTATCTGGAGCCTCGGTGGGCAAGTTCAGCGGCTTGGTTCAAGCTCTTAATCCATTCGTCCAAGTTTTCGCAGTAGTCCACCAGTAGTTGGCTTTCGACCGCTTTTCGGGCGGCGGGTGGAAAAATGTCCGTGCCATGCAGTGCCCCGATGAAGGCGCCGGCAAGTTGGGGGTAAGAGTCGGTATCCTGCCCCCACTCCGTGGTGAGCGCCAGCGTGCCAAGCGGATCCCCATTGCAGAGCCTGGCGCACGCGAACATGACCACGAACGGTACCTGCGCTTCCCACGGCCCCGTTTCGGCAAATTCCCGGTCAAACCCGGCGAAGAGTTTGGCCGGGCGACCTTCCGCTTCGCGCGCCAGGCGCGCGGCCTTGTCCAGGAACCGATCCACCTGGCGCTGGCACCATGGCACTTTGCCGAAGCGCAGCGGATCAGTTTGCCGCAGCGCCGCTTCGATCGCCAGCCAGCCGGTGAGCGGTGCGGTCTTGCTTTCAGGTTGCGCCAACGCAGCCGCGAGGCCCGCGACCAAGGCGCAATTCATGTCCCGGCCGAAACCGTTGTCACCCCAAGCCACTTCCCAAGCTGCACGGTAGGCCTCTGCGGGTTCCTCGGGAAACAACGCCGCCAACGGGAGTAAATTCATCTGACCTACGCAGGTGGGCAGGCTGTTCCACAAGCGTTCGGGAGGCAAAGCCCGGGCGGGATCGCGTTCGCCCAAAATCCACCGGGCGGCGAGACGTATTTCTGCCAGCCAATCGGCGTTGAGTTGCGAGTAACCCGGGTGTCGAGTGGTCAACTCCTCGGGTGGCCAGTCGCAGTAAGCTTGCGCCAGATCCCGCCCGGTCAACGGCCAGCGACCGGCTTCGGTCGTCCGCCGGAGGGCCTGCAGCAGAATGAGCTTGTGCCGGCTGTCGTCCGTGATCGTGCCGGGGACCGCGTTGGTACTCCAATGCGCGTATGGCTCGGGGAGAGGTCGCAGGTGCTGGTAGGATTGGAGCCGGACCCGCTGGCGCAGTTCCGCCATGGCCCGTGCGTCGAGCCCTTCGTTCCGCTGCCAAATCTTCGGCGGCTGCGGGAGTTTCGACCATGTTTCCTTCGGCTGAAATTCGAACGGCCCACCCAGCGCATCGCCGATCAGAGTGCCGATGAGCAACCCACGAATTCGTTCGGGCCGGGCCGTTGCCTCGGCCGCGCAGGCTTCGTTCAATGATGCAGAGCTGATGCTGACCACCAAAAGAACGAGCGAAATGTGCTGGATCATTCTTCGAGCCTAGCCGTAACGTGCTGGGCGAGACAGCAGATTCTGATAATCCGCCTCACGCAAGCTCGCGGAAATTGGGTTCCGAAAAATCCCGACCGGCTCGACACCGCCCAAGCCAGCATAAAGGCCAGATTGCAGCACGCAATATTGGAACTTGGCGAACATCCACTGCCCGAAACTGAAAAGAGCGTGGTCGCAAATCTTTTTGTCCGGCGGACGGCAGACCTTTCCCAATTGACCGCTGGCGATGCAGAACCGGGCGGCACAATCAAAAGTAACTGCAACCTTGGTTGGCCGAGCTCCAACCATGGCTCAAAGCATACGGTTACGCATAACACCCGCAACGCGGCCGAACCGGAAGATGTCACCCAATCATGACGCGCGCTTCGTCAAACTGTAACACGGCTGTTTTATTTTCCCGTCGCAAGTAAAAAGCCCCCAAAACAGGGGGTTGTTTTGTTGGGCTGCTGGCGTAATTTAGCCGCAACAAACTGAGCGATCGCACGGAATAATATCATGCCGCAAGTCCGATCTATTCGAGCCCGTCCGCGCCGACGCGAGGTGGGCGCCAAACACTGGCAGCGCACCACTGGTTTTACCCTCATTGAATTGCTGGTGGTCATTGCCATCATTGCGATCCTCGCCGCCATGTTGTTGCCTGCATTGTCAAAGGCGAAAGGCAAGGCGCAACAAATTTCCTGCCTTAATAACCTGAGACAGCTCTCGCTCGGTACTCAGCTGTACATAGATGACAGCAACAACTGGTACCCGCCAATCCAGGCCACCGTCAGCGCTGGCTTCGAGACGAGTTGGCGTTCCTATCTCTTCAACTTGGTTGGAAAGAACGGACAGGTGTACGATTGCCCAACCGAAAAAGAGGAGGTTTACGCCACGGGCTCGCGTTACAAACTCCCGCCAGCGCCTCAACTCGTCGGCCAGGTGGCCGACGGTGAAATCAAGCTGCTCAGTGGCATCGGCGCGGTGAATGTTCATTGGGAAGGCGGCGGGGCACCGCCTCCGTTTGGCCGGCCGTACGAGAACAACGTCTGTCGCGCCTCCAAGATCGAGCGACCTGTCAACGTCCTGCTCTTTGGCGACGGCCATAGCGACGTGCGCCAGGAGTATCCCAACGACCGGTGGTGGATCTGGAAATATGATGCGGCCAATGCGCCCGGATTCAACCGCGTCGTCCAGGGCGACAAAGGTGCGGTCCGCCACAGCCGCCGCTCCAATTACGCCAAGGCTGATGGCAGCGCGGCTGCGCTGGATGCCGGTCGCATCCCATGCGACCGCACCGAGTGCTGGTGGTCGGTGAAAGCCGACCCGCATTGAACCGTTGACCGAGTGATGAGGAAATCCCAGCTCCCCCAACTGCTGCTCGCGGTAATCCTGCTGGCCGGCGCGGGCTTTGGGTTTTACCGCTTTCTCCGCGACGATTCTGGTATATCGGAGCAGACCTT
The DNA here is from genome assembly GCA_031406395.1 of Verrucomicrobiota bacterium. Lineage (GTDB taxonomy): Bacteria > Verrucomicrobiota > Verrucomicrobiia > Limisphaerales > JADLHS01 > JADLHS01. Next base: position 22,059 of record JANOHH010001131.1, read on the forward strand.
TTTCTACGACCTCAGTGCGGAAAAACTTTTCGCCGCGCCGCGCGAAGCCCTGCCACCCATTCGCGGAGTAGATAATCCGGAAGCGGACGCCGTCCGGGCCATCGTCATTTGCGTCTCCGGCAACCCCGCGAAGGCGGCGAACCAAAGGATTGCCTACCTCGAAAAATACACCCCTGAGTTGAAGCAGAGTCTCGAACTGGTCCGCGCCGGGAAAGCCGAGCCGTTGCCGCGGGGTCAACGCAAAGGCTTCGTCTTCGTCAAACGCGCCGAGGACAAGGATTGGTTCCGGTCTGACTCGCCGGAGGGCGAGCAGATCATGACCGGCTGGAACGTCCCCGGACCGGATGGCAAGATGCCCATTGTATGTGTGCCCTGACCCCAGGCGGAATACGGATTGGTATTCTCGAATGGTTTGGGAACCACCTCGAGTTGGTGTCCACCCACCTCTCACGTATCAACCAATACCTCCATCCCCGAAATGGGGGGGTTGCATCCCGCGGAACATCCATTATGGTACTTTGCATTACAACCGCCACTCATCTCAATCTAATAATGAACTTTGGATTCCTGTAATCCAATGACAGCAAAAAACCAGACCATCAACTCAATACGTATATGCGAAAAAAATCCATCATCACACCGGTTTGTTCGGGGCTGGCGATTCTCGCGGGCTCATTTTCATTCCTCGGGACCGCCCAAGCGGTCACGCTCCTTTCCGAGGGTTTTGAAGGCCCCAGCAACGTTTTTGCCGCGCCTACCTACAACTACTCCGCCCTCTACACAACCCCGAACTTGCTGGTGCCTGCGGGTGGGCTCAAATACCTGAATGGCGGAGCGGGAATCAGCGGCTCAGTGTCCACCACCAATTATACGGCCGGCTCCCTCAGCCTGCTCACCGGTGGGATCACTGGTGGGCAGATTGATGGTGGACTGGTCAACTACAATCTTTACGCCCAGTTCAGCAGTTATCGGCAGCAGAACGACAATGGCACCCTTTCCGTTCAGTTCCTCGACGCCGGCAGCAGTGCGCTCGGTTCAGAGCTCCTTCTTGGCGGGGAAGCGATTGTAAGCGGGTTGGGCATGGGGATCAGCGGCTATGGTAATCCAGATTATACGGATATGCGCGACTGGGCGGCGGATTCATTGACAGGGATCATCCCAGCGGGAGCACGGTTCGCTACCGTTAAGATCATTGAGGTGAAGTCGGCGGGTGGCGGTAACATTGATGGCTACATGGACAATGTTAGGGTGGACATTTTTGTGGGACCAACACCCGCCTCCATCTCCTCCGTATCTCCAGCCGATAATGCCACGGGGGTCAGCCCCGGAGTGGCCGTGAGCGTGGTTCTGCAAGACGGAACGGTCGCCGTAAATAACAGTTCCATCCAATTGAGTTTTGATGGCTCGCTGGTGACCCCGTCCATCCAAAAGGCGGGCAGCCTGACTACAATCCAGTACGATCCACCGGGACTGCTCCTGCCCCTCTCGCCCCACACCTATAAAATCGCGTTCGGCAACGGTGGCGGCGCTACCCCCAACCAGACCAACCAATTCCAGTTCGCCGTTACCGACTGGGTGGACATCGTCCTGCCGGCGCCGATCCATTTCGAGAATTTTGACGCAGTCAGCGAAGGAAGCCTGCCGGCGGGCTGGACCGCCTCGAATGTCACTACGCCGCAAACTCCTGGTCTCGACTCGCAGGACATCACTTCCGACTTCTACCTGAATTGGGCCGTGATCAACAGCAGCACTGCCACCTTCCTTCAGACCAACAATGTCAATTACGGCTCACTCTTCACCGTCCGCCCCGACGTGGTCGTAAATGGATCATCCGTCACAAATCTGATCAGCGGCAAGTGTATCTTGGCGGTCTCCGCTGGCCGTCTGGACACGGACATTCAGGTCCAATACTTGTACACCCGCGATTACGACCTGACCGGGCACGGTAACATTTTCGCGTCCTTCCACAGTATTTACATCCAGAACCAAGATAGCATCGGAGCGGTGGAGTACTCGATCAACGGCGGGGCCACCTGGCTGCCCGCTCTCTACCTGCTGGATGGGCCCGATGTCATCCGCGACAGTTCCGGAGGCGTTGATGCCTCGAATACTTTCGCCACCGTTTACGCCGACGTTGCCGACCCGGTTACCACCTTGTTTAGTGGGTCCTACGGGCAGGTCATCGGTCTCGCGCAAAACCAATGGGCCACCGCCGCGCCCAACATCAGCGCGCGCGTGAACGACAATACCGTTGAATCCAAGCGCGTCGAAGTCGTACGGTTGCCGCAAGCCGACAATCAAGCCGCGGTCAGATTCCGCTTTGCACAATCCGGGAGCGGCAGTTGGTTCTTTGGCTTGGACGATTTCGGTATTTACAGCCTCGCAAGCACCGCGCGCCCGATCGTGGGCGCCGCCACTCCTCCGAGCCAGATTGTGACGGCGGGCAACGCGTTGACCGCGCTAACGGTTTCCCCCAGCGGAGCAATGCCCATGACCTATCAGTGGCGGCGCAATGGGGTGAATCTTGCCGACAAGACGAATCAGGTATTTTCACTGCCGACGAATCTTCAGCCCGGTGACTCCGGTGACTACACCGTGGTGGTGAGCAACCCGGGCAATTCCGCCACCAGCAGCCCGCCGGCCGTCGTGACGGTTCTGGATTCCGTTCTCGCTTTGGTCTCGGGACAGTGGGACTTCAACCAAGGAGACCTTCGCGCAACTTGTGGCAGTGACTTGGGGTATTTTGATAGCTCGGTTCAGGCCAGCACCACGTTCGGCACGACGACCAGCTTTGGTATCCCCGATATCGGCGGGCAAGCCGCCAATGTCATGAAATTCATCCCAACCAGTGGCAACTCCGGTGGCGGGGGAGGCAATCCCACCTTGGACGCATGGGGTGGATACCGGATGTTTCACGGCACAGCCGCCAATGGCGGCGGAACCAACGTCAATCAATACACCCTGATCTTGGATGTCCTCTATCCCTCCGTTTCAGACCTTGCGTGGCGGGCGCTGTTGCAGGCCAGCACCAACGCGACCACGGGTGGCGATGATAGCGAGTACTACCTCAACAGGGCGAACGCCATCGGGATCAGCAGCATTTACCAGGGCAACGTCACCGCGGATGTTTGGCACCGGATCGCCGTGGCGGTGGATCTCTCCGGTCCGGGGACTCACCCGGCGGTTGAAAAGTTCATTGATGGTGTCAAGGTGGGCGAACAAACCGGTGGTCTGAGCAGTGTGGATGGCCGGTTTTCCTTGAATCCAATCCTCGCCCTGCTCTTCGCCGAAAACAACGGCTACAACAGCGACGCCTTCGTGAGCAGCGTTCAGTTTCGCAATGGCCGGCTCTCGGACACCGCCATCGCCGCAATGGGCGGGCCCGGGGCGGGTAAGATTCCCGGCGCCATTTGTGCCAGTGTCCAAGCCGGAAACGTGGTGGTCGCCTGGAGTGGCACCGTTCTCAAATCGGCAACTAGTCTTGCTGGACCTTGGAACCCCATCGTAGGCGCGAGTAAACCTTACGTCGTACCTGGCCCTTTGGCCGACAAGAAGTTTTTCCGTTCCGAGTAGGAACTTGGTCGCCTTTGCCGTTCACTCGGCTAACTGATAATAGGGGGCAGGCTGTGGCTCGCATCCTGCCCCTTCTGGCTATCGAGAGAAAGCTACCGGGCGACTGCCCGGCGGGCTGGGCGGAAAGAGATGTGCGGTTCAGTGCCGCGCCGCGCCAAGATCAAAAAGGTCTCATGCTTGCCAAGACCATGACGAACATCCAAAGCCGAGCGGCCAAGCCTTTGCATCCCCCATCTCAGCACAGGAACCGGGTCGACTTTACGAATTTTTGCCGGTGCATCGTTGCGTCGGATGCAGGGGTTGCGGTGAGCGCAGACTCGAAGCGCTTGATTTTTCTGGCCCTGGCTTCTGTGGCTGCGCTGTCCTGCGAAACAAACTTCCCGGACCAACTCGGACTTCTCATCCGAAAACTGAAACCATCGCATGCAACGCTTCACCACTTTGCTTCAGGATTACCTCGCTCTCCGGGACGGTGGTTATCGCATCGAGCTGGAACGCCGCCGTTACGTGGACAGTGGTTCGCGCCGCGAGAAAGTCGGTGCCGGTTAGGCAGTGGCCAGTTCATGCCGGAGGTCGCGATCAAGAATCCCGAAGCGCTTCGCCGGGTCAACCAGAGCGACCCTGGCTGGGTGCGGCTTCGGTTTCAAGATCGCCGGCTTCACCGGTGTAGGTCGCAGTTCGTTCTGCGATCAAACTCTCCTCTCGCAGCCATACTTCCGTCCGGCTTCCGCGAGGGGCAGCTCGTTGGACCGGTTCAAAGACCTTCGCCTTACCCCCAACTGCTGCCTGAGGGTGGCGTGTCGGGGCAGTCTGCGAATGTCATGCCGATCAGGTTTGGAGCTTGGGGCAAATTGCCGGTTTGCTTCGTTTGTAGCCAAGCTTGGTTAAACCGGATTTGCCGTCACCTTGACTTCACCCTGCGCGTTCGGAACACTGACCGCTCTATGGCCGAGCAAAAGGAAAACGTCTTGATGGAGAAAATCGTGTCGCTGTGCAAACGGCGCGGGTTCATTTACCAGTCTTCCGAAATCTACGGTGGCATCAACGGCTTCTGGGATTATGGCCCGCTCGGCGCGGAGTTGAAGCGCAACGTCAAGGAACTCTGGTGGACCACTATGACCCGCAAGCGCGAAGATGTGGTCGGGCTCGAAGCCACCATCATCATGTCCCCCGCAATTTGGAAAGCGAGCGGGCATGTGGATACGTTTGCAGACATGATGGTTGAATGCCCTGTAACGAAGAAAAGATTCCGCGCGGATCAAGTGGACCCACTCAGCGGCGAAATCTATGAGTTCCCCGGGGCAATTGAGGCAAATGTTGCTCGCAGTTTGGCGGTTGAAGTCATGAATGCTCCAGCTTTTCAGAGCGGCGAGGGTAAGAAACTGCGAGACGCGTTTTCGGCACAAAACACCGTACCAACAATCGTTGGCCAATTGTTGCCACTTATCGAACAAGTCATTCAAATGCGAGACCCGGTTGACTTAGCGAAAATGTCCCAACTAGCAGCTCAAGGTAAAAAAGGTGCGCCCTTTATCAGCACGCCAATTAGGGTCTTGATTCACGGAAGGCTAAAACCGGGGAGTGCCTTCCAAGCTGCTAAGCAGTTCTATAAAATGAATGGAATGGAGGATCCGATTCCTCTCAGACCTAAGGTTTCCATAGTTGATAACACTACGCGGTTTAGTCCAGAAAGCGGCTATGAACTCTCGCCTCCCCGCCCGTTCAACCTGATGTTCAAAACCTACGTCGGCCCGGTGGAGAGTGAGGATGGCATCGCCTACCTCCGACCCGAAACGGCACAGGCGATTTTCGCGCAGTTCAAGAACGTGCTGGAAACTTCACGGCAACGCGTCCCGTTCGGCATTGCACAGGTCGGCAAGGCATTCCGCAACGAAGTCACGCCACGCAACTTCACCTTTCGCTCGCGCGAATTTGAGCAGATGGAGTTGGAGTACTTCATCAAGCCGGACGAAGTGGTCGAAGCAATCTGTGGCCAGGTTGCGACCCCAACTCCCAACTCCCAACTCTCAACTCCCCAACCCGATTGGGGCTGGCAGGCGTGGCATCAGTACTGGGTCGAGGAGCGCGTGGCTTTTTATGAGGGCATTGGACTTTCGCGGAACACGCTCGGCTTCCACATCCAGACACCGGAGGAACTGGCGCATTACGCCCGTGCCTGCACGGATATTCTGTTCAAGTTCCCATTCAGTAAGCAGGACGAGCAAGGCAACGTGGCCGGGGATGAACTGGAAGGCATCGCCGCCCGCAGTGATTTTGATTTGAGCCAGCATGCGCGGTTTTCCGGCAAATCCATGGGCGTGTTCGATGAGGAGCTCCGCACCGCGTGGGGCAAACTGGACGACGCCCGCAAAGCGGAGTTGACCAATCGCTACTACAATGCGCGGCATAAGTATCTCACCAAGTCCGGAGTTCTGCCAGAGCCGGCTGCCAAAAGTGCGAAGGAAGACGCCGAAGGTCTGGCCAAGGGCCAGTATATCCCCCATGTCATCGAGCCGTCCGCCGGCGTCGATCGCCTCATCCTCGCGCTGCTCGCCAACGCCTATTCGGAAAGCACGAGCACGGACGAGAAGGGCAAGAGCGAGACCCGCGTGGTGCTGAAGTTTCATCCGCGCGTCGCGCCGATCAAGGTCGGCGTGTTCCCACTGCTCAAGAACAAACCCGAACTGGTGGCCAAAGCCCGCGAAGTTTACGAACTCCTGCGGCCGCACCTGAAAGCGTTTTATGACGACGCCGGCGCCATCGGCCGCCGTTACGCACGGCAGGACGAAGCCGGCACGCCGTTCTGCCTGACGATTGACTTCGATACGCTGGGCGAAAAGCCGGAGTTGCTCAACACCGTGACCCTGCGCCATCGCGACGACGGCCGACAGGAACGACTGGCGATAGGAGAATTGTTGAATTGGTTGCTGCCGAAGATACGCTAGCCCGGAGAATGAACCTCGAAGTTCCAACGGGGAAGCCTCCGGAGGCCAAGGCGCTTTCCGCCAAGACGCTCACCACCTCGGCGCGCATTTCCTTCGGCATCATGGCGGTGCTGCTCGTGCTGATTGCGTGGTTGCACCTCGGCACGCTGGTGTTGACGGCGATGTTTGGTTACTTCGCGATGCACCTGTTCAGCTTCGGCCGGAGCAAGTCGCTCGGCGTGGTGGTCTATCTGTTTGCCGTGGTCGCCATCGCCACCGGTTTGTTTTTCTTCTCCAAGCGGGCGTACAGGACGCTGCCGGAAATCGCGGATAAGACCATCCCGGCCGTGGTGCAGTTCGCGGAGCGCCAGGAAATTGAACTTCCGTTCACCGATTACGCCAGCCTCAAGACGATGGTGCAGCAGGAGGTTGGCGAGCGTCTGACCAACGTCGGAACGTACGCGCGCACCGCAGTGTTGCAGCTCGCCATGCTGATCATCGGTGTGGTCGTCGCCGTCAGCCTGTTCATCAACGCGAAGTGGGAGGTCGAGGAGGAACCGGACATGGTTAAGAACAGCCTCTACGCCACCGTCGTGCGCGAGATTGTGATCCGGTTCGTAACATTTTTTGCCAGTTTCGCCCGGGTCATCGGCGCGCAGATCATTATCTCGGTCATCAACACCGCCTTGACGGCGATTTTCCTCATCTGGAATCAATTCCCCTACACCTCGGTCATCATCGTGCTCACTTTTCTGTGCGGCCTGTTGCCCATCATCGGCAACCTCGCCAGCAACACCCTCATCATCGGCGTGGCGTTTACCATCTCACCGAAACTTGCCGGCATCGCCCTGATCTTTCTCGTGGTGATCCACAAGCTGGAATATTTCCTCAACAGCAAAATCATCGGCGACCGGATCAAAAACCCGATGTGGCTCACCTTGATCGGCCTGGTGCTGGGCGAAAAGCTCATGGGCATCCCGGGTATGATTCTCGCCCCGGTCGTGTTGCACTACATCAAGGTGGAGGCCTCGCGCAATAAGGCTGACGACGAAGGGGCGGACGCGGTCAAGGCGAGCCCCACCAAGTGACCTGGAAACGCCGTACCCGGCAGAGTTGATGACCAGCGATCCCCCTATCCTTGAAAAGCGCGCGCCGACGCTTTACCTCATCATCGGAATCAAGTTGGTCAAGGGCGCCCTATTCGTCACGCTGGCCTTCGTAGCCTACGCCCTTTCCTACAACAATCTACCGGAGGAGTATCGGCAAGTGTTGCATTTTCTCCGACTCAACCCGGCGGCGCGGTTCTGGACGGAAGTGGCGACGCAGATTGGGAAGTTGACCGAGGCCAAAGTGCTGTGGGTGTCGGTTGGCACCTTGATTTACAGCCTGTTCTCCCTGGTGGAAGGCATCGGGCTGATGTTTCGCGTAAGTTGGGCGGGCTGGCTGGCGATTGGCGAGTCGGCATTCTTTATTCCGATTGAAGTGTTCGAACTCGTTCATCATCCATCATGGACGGTCACCGGCATTCTCGGTTTAAACATCTTCATCGTCTGGTATCTGTTCGCCAACCGTCAGCGCTTGTTCCGTCACCATCATCACTGAAAGCGCGAAACTCAAGCATCTGAGTCTCCGATAATTTCAGAATCCCCAATTCCACCACCTTGGTGCCGTTGGCTTGCGGTTTGGAATTTGGAGCTTTTGTGCGGTATACAATCATGGCAACGTCCGCGGGTGACGACGGCTGAAGCCATTCAACTCCTGGATCAATTCCGCGCCGGTGGCGTGGGCCGCGATGAAGTGCTGCACGCATTTCAAGCCGCGCCCGTGGCGGATCTCGGGTTTGCCCAGGTGGACACGCACCGGGCGCTGCGGAAAGGCTTTCCCGAAGTGATCTTTGGCGCAGGCAAGACAACCGCCCAGGTCGTCAAGATCGCAACCACCCTGGTGGCGCACGAGCAACGGGTTCTCATCACCCGCATCACCGCCGAACACGCCCGCGCCCTGCGAAAGAAATTCAAGCACGCCGTACATCACGAACCCGCGCGCTGCGTGACCATCGAGAAAAAGCCTTTACCCCGACGCGCCGGCCGCATCGGCGTCATTTGTGCCGGCACCAGCGATTTGCCGGTGGCGGAAGAAGCCGCCGTTACCGCCGAGATCATGGGGAATCGCGTTGAGCGGATCGTGGATGTGGGCGTGGCGGGCTTACATCGAATTCTTTCGCGGCTCCCAACGCTTCAAGAGGCGAACGTGCTGGTGGTCGTGGCGGGCATGGAAGGCGCGCTGCCCAGCGTGGTCGCCGGGCTGGTGAGCAAGCCCGTCATTGCCGTGCCGACCAGCATTGGTTACGGCGCCAGTTTTGGCGGCGTGGCGGCATTGCTCGGCATGTTGAATAGTTGTGGCAGCGGCGTGACGGTGGTGAACATCGACAATGGCTTCGGCGCCGGCTTCGCCGCGAGCCAGATCAATGCGTTGGCTGCCGGTTCTTAATCATAATCGTAATCTTATTCTCAATCTCCCTGGAGAATCGCTTCTTGGATTAAGATTATGAGAAAGATTACGATTAAGCGCGGAACGAAATGAAAACCCTATATCTCGACATTTTTAGCGGCATCAGCGGCGACATGTTCATTGGCGCGCTGATTGATCTAGGCGTCGACGCGCACAAACTCGAACGCGAACTCAAAAAACTCAAGCTGGACGGCTATCACCTCCACATTGCGCGCCAGCACAAGTCCGCCATCGAAGGCGTGAAATTTGACGTGCATCTCGCACACGAGCATCACCACGAGCCTGGACATGAGCAGGGTCACAGCCACGACCACCATCATCATCACGGCGAAACTGAGCACGGCCACGAGCACACTCACAGTCATGAGCCTCACACGCACGACGATCACAGCCATGACGACCAGCGCAATTTCGCCGAGATCAAGCAGCTCATCGGCAAGAGCAAGCTCTCGCCGTGGGTGAAAAAGAAATCCGTCGCCGTCTTTGAACGCATCGCGGAGGCGGAGGGAAAAATTCACGGCCTG
>JANOHH010001148.1:0-1258 GCA_031406395.1 Verrucomicrobiota bacterium
GTTTTCGAAAGCCGGGATGCAGGCGCAATCCTACGGCAGTTGCCGGCTGGCCAGCCATTGGTAATGCTCATCATAGACTACGGCCACGAACAAACTGCCATTGGCGATAGTCTGCAGGCCGTGCGCCAGCCAGCACTCAACCTGGTCCGCCGCCCGCGCCAAAACTTTTTCCATCACCAGCGTCTCCCCCGGCGCCATTCGCCCCAACACATGGCCCGTGATCTCGCGCTGGCCGTCTTTACGACCGATCCCGATCCGCAACCGCGCAAATTCGCGCGAACTCAAATGTTGCTCAATGGACTCCAACCCGTGGTGTCCTCCGCTGCTGCCGCCCGGTCGCAGCCGGATTTCCCCCAGCGGCAAATCCGCGTCGTCCACCGCCACGAGCAACCGGGTGGACGGCAACCGATAAAAACTCAACAGCGCCCCAACGGCCTCGCCGCTGAGGTTCATAAACGTCTGCGGTTCGCATAACACCACCGGGCGTCCGCCACGTTCAACCTTCGCGATGCGTGACTGAAACTTCTTCCCCGCGCTCCATTCCGCCCGCCAACGCCGCACCAACAAATCGGCAAGCATGAATCCGGCGTTGTGGCGCGTCCGCACGTAATCCGCGCCCGGATTTCCCAGGCCCACAATGAGATGCCAATCTTCCATACGCGGGAGGGATGCGACGCTTCCGGCCAGGCGGAAGCGCCGTTGAAACTATTTCTTCTTCTCGGCCGGAGCGGCAGCTTTCTTGTCGCCGGCCGGGGCCGCCTTCGCGTCGACCTTCTTGTCGCCCACAGCAGCTTTTGCCGGGGCTTTGTCGCCCGGGGTCCCGTCTTCCTTCTTCTCCTTGGTCATTTCCACATCGCCCGCCGCCGGAGCAGCTCCTTCCGCGGTTTCCGCCGCGACCTCGACTTCGGTCTTCGGCATGGCGACGGAGATGACGGTTACTTTCTTGTCACCCAAAATTTCTACGCCCTCGGGCGCTGTTAGCTCACTGAGGTGAATCGATTTGCCCACTTCCAGGGCGGTGACGTCCACGACGATTTGATCGGGCAAATCTTTGGGCAGCGCCCGGACCTTGATCTTGTGCAAAACGTGCTCACTGCCGGTGGCAAAGGCGGCGGCAAAACCGGCGATGGCCGCCACCAGCATCATGCCCTCGGCGCCCAGGTTCAGGATGCCGGCCTTTTCGTTGATGAGCAGGCCCAGACCGGCGATGGCCAGCGGTGTGCCGGAGGCCAAGGTGGCGGCGATGAGCAGTGCGATT
>JANOHH010001165.1:0-4865 GCA_031406395.1 Verrucomicrobiota bacterium
GCCCAACAAATGAATCAAATGTTTGAGGCCCTTTCAAAACCTGGGGGCCGCGGACCATATCCCTCCCTCTACCAGATCAACCCATGCGTGTGGTTGACGGAGCTGGCGCGTCTGCTGCACCGCGCGTCTCTGAGCTGAACCATGCCCGATGTGGAGCCACGCCTTTAACCCGGACTCCGAGATGGGACACCGACAATTCGTAGCGCAGGTTTCCCAACCTGCTGGGTCGTCGACTTCCCAGTCGGCAGGGCGTCCGCCATTCGTGGCGTCCAAGCGGAAACGATGTAGTCGGAATTCGACGCAAAGGTATAGCGCAGCGAAGCCGCAAGCAAAGGAGCGCGACCGGTCCCCGGTCGCAGCGGGTGAACGGCAGAAAACGCATCGGAAAATCCGGACGTCTCCGCGCGGGCGAAGCGCTGCGGGCGAGGGATCGCCCGCACTACGGAAGAATCTTCGCAGGACGCGACGATTCTCTGAGATCGCGCGGCAAAGTGGCCAAGACGCCAAGGTGGGACTGCCAAAGGTCGAGGAAGGCACGACCAACGGGCACACCCCAGCCAGTGCGGCACCGCTCGTCTGGTTTTTTTCTTTGCGCCTTCGCACCTTTGCAGTGCTATCTCCCAACTTCGTCGCGGCCTGCGAAGATTCTCCAGCAGGGCAACTGCCGGTCGGCGCGATCGTAGCGCAGGTTTCCCAACCTGCTGTATCGCCGATTTCCAAATCGGCTTGGCGTGGAAAGGCGCAAGGTTGGCGGGTTGGGAAACCCGCGATACAGCAGACTTGGAAGTCTGCGCTACTTTGGTTGCGGCTTCGCCGCGCTGTGTCTTTGCGTTTAAAAATTCTTCCGCATGGAGTCGTCTAAAACAGTTCCGTTGGTCGCAGGTTTGGAAACCCGCGATACAGCAGGCTGGGAAGCCTGCGCTACAACCCCTCACCCTGACCCGCTCCCCCTCTGCGGGGGAGCGGGGAACGACCACCGATTTGTCGCCCATCTCCCGAGCCAGACAGCAAGTGTCCAGCGTCTGCTGGTGAACGCCGATCCGTTCCGATTCGTCCTTGGCCTGTTCCTGCTGGGCGCGTGCCTAGCCAACGGACACGCCTCCGCTTCATCCCTGGTGCTGCCGCTGCCGACGGAGTCGGAGTTTTCCAAGAACCCCGCCCGGCTGAATGACTGGGCAAATCGTGTAATGGCCCACGACCCGAAGGTCCGGGCAGCCGCCGAAGCTGCGCTGGTCGAAGGGGCGGGACGTTCGCTGCCGCTGCTGAGAGAATTCCTCGACCGCCGCAATGAAGACCTTCAGCTGGCGACCTTTGAGATCATCCGGCGAATTGGTCCTGCGGCCATTCCGCTGTTGGCGGACCTGCTTCGCCATGATCGGGTTTCCATCCGGCGCAGCGCCGTTGATGCCTTGATTGACTTGGCGCCGGATACGGAAAGGATGCAACCGGCGTTGCGACGGGCACTGAAAGATGAAGATTCGTTGGTCACACGCGATGCCGCCCGCGCCTTGGGCGCCTTGGGCAAAAGGGCCGCTCCTTCGGTATCCGCTCTGGTCAAGGCTCTCGCGCACGAGGAACCCCACGTCCGCATCTACGCGGCGGAGGCTTTGGCGTCCATTGGTCCGAAGGCGGGCGCGGCGACGAGGGACCTGGCCAGAGCGGTGGGCGATCCGATTCCCGGCGTTCGCTGGGCGGCGTGTGAGGCCCTCGCAAGCATCGGTCCAGCCGCGCAACCTGCGGTGTCGCAGTTGATCAAAGCCCTGCAGGATGAATTCCTCTATGTGCGCATCTGCGCAGCCGGGGCGCTCGGCTGCATCGGGCCAAAGGCCCAGTCGGCCCGGGAGGCGCTGAGCCTCGCCGCAAACGATCCAACGCTCCGGTACGAAGCCGAGTGGGCGCTGAACCGAATCGCTGGCATCGAGTCGGGAGAGTCAGTCGTCTCACCCTTTGGACCCGTGGCTCCCGACGAACCCCAACTCCAGCCGACGGCGGCGCAAACGGGCAATCCACCGGTGGACTGGGATCCGACCACGGGGCGGAACATTGTGTGGAGTGTCCCATTGGGCAACGACACGTTTGGCCGGCCCGTGGTTGCCGGCGATGCGGTCTATGTGGGTACCGACAACGCCCGGCACTTGAACCCCGCCTTCCAGGAAGAGTGCGGCGTGCTCATGGCCTTTCGGGCGACGGATGGCACGTTCCTTTGGCAGGACGTGGCTCCGCGAGTGAAGCGCGGTCTGCGGGAGTTCCTTTTGCCTTCGACGACCAGTGCGCCGTATGTAGCCGGGAACCGGTTGTACTATGTCACGGCCGAATGCCAACTCCGCTGCCTCGACACCCAGGGATTCCGCGATGGTGAGAACAATAGTCCCTATCGGGAAGAGGTCTTCCAAAACAATGCAGCGGCCGACATCATCTGGGAACTGGACTTGTGCGCCCGCCTGGGGGTCTTTCCGCATGAAGCCTCCAACAGTGAAGTTTTGCCCGTGGGTGATCTGCTGATCGTCGCTACCTCTAACGGCCAGAATGAAGGCCATACGCGCGTACCCTCGCCGCGCGCCCCAAGTCTGATCGCGGTGGACAAGCACTCGGGCGAAGTGGTCTGGCGCGCCATTGGTCCGGGCGGGGAGGTACTGCACGGCCAGTGGTGCAGTCCCGTGGCGGCCAATATCAACGGGCGCATCCAGGTGCTCTTTGGCGGCGGCGATGGCTGGCTGCGCGCGTACGATGCGGCGTCGGGTCGCGAACTGTGGCGGTTTGATGGCAACCCGAAAGACGCCCGCTGGCTTCCGCGTCCCGGCGTCCTTTCGCGCAGCTCGATCATTGCTTCACCGGTCTTCGCCGACGGCCGCGTTTTCCTTGCGCTGGGGCAGGATCCTTGGCACGGCAACGGACCTTCGTTGGTTCATGCGCTCAGTCCCAACGGCCAGGGCGACGTCACCGCGAGCCGGTACCTCTGGACTGCTCGCGACGTCGGCCGTGTGGTGGGAACGCCCATCGTGCAGGATGGTCTGCTGTACGTGGGGGACTTGGGCGGTACGCTGCATTGTCTGGACGCGGCCACCGGCGACCACGTCTGGAAGCACGAGACAAACGGGGCCATCTGGGGATGCCTTCTGCTGGCGGGCGATCGGCTCTACGTTGGCAACGTGGACGGTAGCCTAACCGTTCTGCGGGCCGGACGGCGAAAGGAACGGCTGGCCCAGATCGAGATGGAGTCGCCGCTCTATTCGCGTCCCGCGCTGGTCGGCGACGCGCTTTATCTGGCCACCGCAAACCGGTTGTATCATATTGCGGCCAAGGGCTTTAATTCCGTGGCGGGGGACGAGCCAAACCAGCCCGGATTGGTGGATGGCCACGCCCGAAACTCCCCGGCCCCGCATCCGGTCTTTGAAGTGGGCGGGCGTGGCAATGCCACGATCTTGAAATGAGGCGAAGTGACCATGCCGGTCTCGGGGGCGCTCGCCGGTGGCACGAACTCAAACCAGCCGACGTGGTGAAACCAAAGCGCAAACCAAAATCATTCGTGATCGGCCAAGCGGCTGCGCGCCGCGGCAAACCCCGGCAACGAAAGGAAATGAACCTATGAACCCACTCCGCTCCAAACTTGAACAGAACCTCGGCTGGATCATTCTGGCGCTGCTGCTCGGCGGCTGCCTGCTGGTGCTGCTGCCGTTCGTCTCGGCGTTGCTTTGGGCCGTGGTGCTGACAGCTTCGAGCTGGCCGCTGTATCGCCGGCTGGTCAAGCTGCTCGGCGGGCGGCGGACCCTCGCCTCATTCCTCATGGCGCTGGCGATGATCTGCGTGATCCTGCTCCCGTTTGTCATCGTCGGCGCGACGTTGGGTGAGAACGTCAAGGAACTCACCACGGCTACCCAGCGCTGGATGGATGCCGGCCCACCGGCGCCGCCGAAATGGCTGGCCAAAGTGCCGGGGGTCGGTCAGCGGGTGGCCGAGTATTGGGAAAGTTTCACGGCGGATAGCTCCAGGCTCGTGGCCTTGGGCAAGCGGCTAATTCAACCGGTCAGTGGCTGGTTACTCACGGGCGGCCTGGCTTTGGGCCGCGGCTTGGTCGAACTGGCGCTGAGTATTTTGATCGCGTTCTTTCTCTTTCGCGACGGCGGCAAGGCGGCGGACCGCTTGAGTGCCGCCGTCGAGCGGATCGCCGGCGAACGCGGCCAGCATTTGCTCGAAGTGGCGGGCAACACCGTGCGGGGCGTGGTGTATGGCATCCTGGGTACGGCATTGGTGCAGGCGGTGATGGCGGGCATCGGTTTTGCCATCGCGGGAGTGCCGGGGGCGGGCGTGCTCGCGCTGCTGACGTTCTTCCTCTCGGTCGTGCCGGTCGGTCCCCCTTTGGTCTGGTTGCCGGCCTCGCTATGGCTGTTCCAGCAAGGCTCAACCGGTTGGGGCATCTTTATGCTCGTCTGGGGCGTGGGGGTGAGCAGCGTGGACAACGTCGTCAAGCCGTGGATCATCAGTCAGGGCAGCGCCATGCCGTTCCTGTTGATCTTCTTCGGTGTCATCGGCGGTGCGCTGGCGTTCGGTTTCATCGGTGTGTTCATCGGCCCCACGTTGCTGGCGGTCGGCTACCGGCTCGTGGCGGAATGGTCCGCATCCAGTCGCCCGGACATCACGGCCGAGGCCGCGGCACAAAGTGAACCGCGATGAGATGATAACCGAGGCGTCCATGAACAATGCGGGCGAAGCGCTGATGCCAATGGAGGTAAGGCGCCGCACTCGCCAACTTGCAGGCGGGGGGCGACGCGAGCCCGGTAGCGCAGGTTTCCAAACCTGCTGTGTCGCCGACTTCCAAGTCGACAGTGTGTCGAAAACTGCGAACGCCGGGCGGGTTTGGAAACCCG
>JANOHH010001217.1:0-2448 GCA_031406395.1 Verrucomicrobiota bacterium
CAAAGTCACGGGGCTCTCCGAAAAGAGTCTGCGCTACGCGACGATCAAAGCGCAATTGGACGGTTTGCAAACAAGTCGCGCACAGCTCGCCAATCGACAGCGCGCGGCGCAATGGTATCAGGAAACTTCGCAAGGCTATTATCGCGTGTTCACTCCGGCGACGGCCAAGGATGTAAACTCCCTTTCCCGCTGGCTCGCGGCGTTGATCGCGGGGAGTGTTGGCCTGCTGCTGGGCGGACTGGTGACCGGACTGGTCATCGCCGGACAGGAGGTCGCGGATCGTCGGCTAAAAACCGCGGTGGAGGTTCAGCGCGCGACAGGCCTGCCCGTGCTGGCTTCGCTCGGTGATTTGAACCAAATGTCACCGGCCGAAAAAGACGCGTGGGCGTTTCGGACCTGGACGGCGATCTCCGGCCAACTGAACGCCTCACCCAATCAAGGAATCGTATGTGGTATCATTTCATCCGGGGCCGGAGACGGCCGCTCAACGTGGATTGAATTACTCGTCCGCGCGGCCAAACAGCGGGGCTTGCAGGTGATGACGATGGCAACGCGCCCGGGGAAAGAGCCCTGGCCGGCGATGGGTTTACCCTCGAACGTGGTCAAGCCGGATTTTTGCCGACCCAACGGACCCGCCGCAGCCAGCCAGGACAATGGGCCGACCAATCATACGGAGCTGGCCTTTTTGCGGAGTCGGGCGCTGGCGACGGCGCCCACAATGACCGCCCATATTCCTTTGCCGGGAAAAGTCTGGAGCCTCGCCCACCGGAGAGCGTGGCAAAATACGCTGGCAAAAATGAGCCAGATGGAAAATCTTGTGCTGCTCGTCGAGCTCCCGCCCGCCTCGATGCCCGAATCCGTCCTGCTCGCCGAAAGTTTACCGCAAGTGATCTGGCTGGCGGACAGTGGGCGGTCCAATGGACGCGACACCCGGGAGCAATTACAGACGCTGCGCCATGCCAAGTGCCGGCTCGTCGGCGCGGTTTTGAATCACGAACCCAAAGCTGTTTTTGAACTATGAAGAAGCGACTCATGTTGTCCGTTGCCCTCGCCGGGCTGGTTCTGCTGCCCATTCGAAACGCGCGCGCTGAGCAAGCGGGAACCACTAACGCCCCGCCCCGCGCGAAACCATCCTTCTCGGCTTCCAATTCCGGCAAGCGGGCGCCGTGGCAGGAGCGGTTCACGCTGGGCCCGGGTGATGTCCTTAACTTTACGCTGTTCGAATCGAACATTGAGACGAACGAACTGGGGCGGGCGGAAGTGGTAATCGGTCCCGACGGACGCGTGAATTATCTACAGGCGGAAAATGTTATGGCCTCGGGACTGACGATCGACGAATTGCGCACCAAGTTTGATGCGGAATTTGCAAAATTTTATCGCAACCCACTCACGATTATTACGCCGGTGGCCTACCACAGTAAGCGATATGTTGTCCTCGGCGCCGTGCCCGCCGGGGGCGTCTTTACCATGGATCGCCCCATGACGGTGATCGAGGCGGTCGCACGTGCCGGTGGTCTGGACGCCGGATTGTACGAACAGAACACGGTCGAGCTGGCGGATTTAACCCGCAGTTTTCTCGCCCGCAATCAACAGCGTGTGCCTGTGGATTTTGAACGACTTTTTCAGCGGGGCGACCTCGCGCAGAACGTCGTGTTGGAGCCGGATGACTACCTCTATATTGGACAGGCAAGCGCGAATGAGATCTACGTGCTGGGCCAGGTAGTCAACCCGGGAGTGCTCGCTTTCAAGACCAAACCCAGCGTCATCAGCGCCATCTCGTCCCGGGGTGGTTTTGCGGGCGGCGCCTTCAAGAGCCGGGTGCTCGTAGTACGGGGGTCCTTGACCCATCCGGAAACATTCGTGGTGAATGTCTCGGACATTTTGGCCGGCAAGTCTCCGGACTTCAAGTTGCAACAGAAAGACATCGTCTATGTCAGCGTCAGTCCCTGGATGAAAGCGGCGGAAATTCTGGATACGGCCGCCAAGGCATTCATCTCTGCATTTACCGTCACCTACACGGGTATCCACGTCAATACTTCGATCAATAACTAGTATGAAACGAATCACTCTTTTGGGCGCCATGGTACTGCTCCTAGCCTCGCTGCTAGGTTGCACTAGTTCGGGCAGCAAGTCAGCGCAAACATTCAAACCCATGGATCCGAGTGCCGACCAAACTAGCGTCACCGTGACCAACGAACTCAGCCCCGACTTATTCCGGCCGGATACGGAGTTAATGACCTTGGGGCCCGGCGACCAGATTGAGGCGAATATTTTGGGCATACCCAACAGCCGCTCGCTGATGACCATCGGGCCGGACGGTCGAATCTATTTCAATCTGTTGCCCGGCGTAGATGTTTGGGGGCTCACCTTGCCGGAAACCAAAGCGCGATTGGAGAAGGAATTATCGAAGTTTCAACATACGCCTCAAGTCGGCCTCGCGCTGCGCGC
>JANOHH010001231.1:0-1636 GCA_031406395.1 Verrucomicrobiota bacterium
GGCAGGGCCACCGCGGGGTCCAACTCGACGCGGAGGCCTGGAGCCGGATCACCACCTGGATTGACCTGACCACGATGTCGAAAGCCGCCTCCGGGAGGTCGTGCAAGTTTGCCTTGGCAAAGCCCGGCACTTCCACCCCGCGCGGCTCGATGAATTTCCAACCCAGCTCGGAGGTCGCGTGAATCTGGCTCTTCAACGAACCGCCCGCCTCGTCCCCTATGCCCATGAGCATCATACGCGGAACAACCTTTCCCAACTTCAGTCCCGCCAGCAGCGATACACGAACGCCGGCGGCAGATTGCGCCAGACGATGGGCGTGGCTTCCACGTGCGGAAAATGGTCCAGTAACCGGCGACGAAAGCGGCGCGACGTCGGAAACCATTTCGCGTGGATGTAGCCAAACGCGACGAACTGGCCGTCCGGCGCGAGCGACTCCAGCATGGCGTCGAAGATCCGATCCTGCAGCGCGGGCGCCATGGTGCTCCACGCCAGCCCGCTGATGACGCATTCCGCGCGGTGGCGCTCCACATAACGGCCCAGGTACTCGGCGGAATCGTGGATGATTTCGCACGGCGCGAACCGGCGGCGTAAAACGGCGACGTTGGTGTCACTGATTTCGAGCGCCACCAGGCGGCCGCGCCCCGCCATTCGTTTCAACAGCAATTCCGTGAAGGCGCCCGTGCCGGGCCCCAGTTCCACGACCGTGGCGCCGGGCCGGAAATCACAACTGTCCACGACGGCGCGCGAAAGGGACGAGGAGCTCGGCCACAGCGATCCAACTACCAACGGCTCGCGGAGGAACGCCTCGACGAAGCGCAGCCCGCGCCCGCCGGTTTGCAGCGCGCGCACCACGCCGACGGCGGCGTCGCCCTCCAGCGTTTCCGGCTTGGTTTCATTGATCATAATAATGATTTGCCATCGAACTCGTTAACCCGTTCCCCGGCGTCAGCGCCGGAAGGAACTCGCAATATCCGTCGCCTCGACTGCCATCACCTTCTTCTCCAGTTTCGACCCGGCGATCAATTGATTCAATCTCTTTTCCCAGGCCGCGCCATCCAGCGGCAACTCGACGGTTTCGCCGAGCAGCGACGAATACACCATCACATTCGCCAATTCGACGGAGTGAATGCCTTCCGCGCCGGGCGCAATCAGCGGTTCGCCGTCCAAAATCGCGTTCACAAAGTTTTGTACCATGCTGGCGTGCGGCAGGTTGGCGTTTTCGAAGGGAATCGTCACGTTCCACACCTCCGGCTTCACGAAACCCTGTTTCGCCGTCTGGCTGAACTGGATCATGTCCGTTTCATTGCGGGTGAAGTTGAGCTGGTTATTTTCCATGACCAGCCGGCCCCGCGTGCCGACGATCTCAAGCCGGTTCGTCCCCGGCGCTTCGCCCGTCGAACTGACGAACACACCCGTCGCGCCGTTCGCCCATTCCAGGTAGGCGGTCACATTATCCTCGACCTCAACATGGTGAAAACGGCCCAGTTGACAGAAACCGCGCACGCGCTTCGGCATGCCGACGAGCCATTGGAGCGTGTCGAGATTGTGCAGGCATTGGTTGAGCAAGACCCCGCCGCCCTCACCCTTCCAGGTCGCTCGCCAACCGCCGCTCGCATAATACGCTTCCGTCCGATAC
>JANOHH010001234.1:0-1907 GCA_031406395.1 Verrucomicrobiota bacterium
AAGGCCGGTGAGCTGCCGGGCTTCACGGGCGGGATCGGCAACTTCACGATTGATCCGCCCGCGCTCACGACGAATCGTCTCCGCGTCGGCGAACCGGTGCGGCTCACGGTAACGGTTCGCGGCCAGGGAAATCTGGGCCGGCTGTTGCCTCCGACGCCCACCTTCAGCCGCGAGTGGCAGGTGCTTTCGGAAAACTCGGAAACGCCACCCGCGCTGATTCATGCCCGTGGCTTCGTCACGTTCAGTTACTCGCTGATCCCGATGTCGACGGCCACCCAATTCACGCCGGAATTACCGTTCAGTTTTTTTGATCCCGCGCATGCGATATATGTGGATCTGACCATTCCCTCGGTACGGGTCACAGTAATGCCCGGCACCCAACCGACCGATACCCAGGCACTGGCGCTGGCGGAGTTGCAGAAAATCACCGAGACGAATGAACCCGTTCTAAGCGAGCTCGCACTCGCGCCCGGAAAAACCGCGACGAGCTTGGTGCCGGTGGCCCTGCGGGGATGGTTTCCGCTGGTGCAGGTCGCTCCGGTGTTCGGCTTTGTTGGATTGTGGGCGTGGGAACGACGGCGGCGTTATTTAGAGGCGCATCCGGACATCGTGGTCCGCCGGCGCGCCCGCCGGGCCTTGCGGAAGGCGCGGCGCGAGTTGCAGGCGGCGGTGCGCAAGGGGGATGCCGCCCGGTTGTTGACCGCGGGCCTGGAGGCGATGCGCGTCGCCGCCGCTCCGCATTATCCCGCTGAACCGCGCGCATTGGTGGGTACGGATGTGCTGGCGTTGCTCACCGATGAGGAGCAAAGGGGCAAGATCGGCAGGACCGTGCGACAATTGTTCGCCACTGCCGATGCCGCCCAATTTGGCACGCAACCGCCGGATGGGCGCGACTTGCTGGCAGCGCACGTCGACATCGAGAGCATGTTGAGCCGACTGGAGGCGATGTTATGCTGCTGAAGCGGAACATGCTTTTCGCCATTGCCCTGTTGGGATTTGCGCTATCAGCCGCAGCAGACTCGATCCCGGACGAATCATTTCAACGCGGAATCGAAGCGTATCGGGCGGCGGAATTTGCGACGTCAGCGGACTGGTTTGGTGAATGTGCTGCCCGACAGCCAAGTTCAGGGGCGTGGCAGAATCTCGGCTTGGCCGAGTGGCGGAGCGGGCATGTGGGCGAGGCGATTGTGGCATGGGAGCGGGCGGTTTGGCTCGACCCGGCCAACCATGCGGCCCGGGCCAACCTGCAATTCGCGCGCAAAACCGCGCAGCTTGAATCCCCCACGCTTGCGTGGAACGAAGTCCCCTTAACCTGGCTTTCCGTTAATACCTGGGCGTGGCTGGGTGGCGTGAGTCTTTGGGCGGCCGTCGGGCTGATCATGCTGCCCGCCTTTCTTCGCCGGCCCCGAGCCACCTGGTCGCAGGCTTTGGCGGCCACCGGCCTGGCCATTTTTCTGTTGAGCCTTCCCGCCCAAATTGGCGCTCACACACGCGCCCGGATCGGCTTTGTCATTGGCCCGGGCGCCGCCTTGCGACTCTCACCGACCCGCGACGCGGAGACTGTAACGCAACTGGCGTCGGGCGAACCCGCCTGCGGCGGCGAGGTACGCGGCGATTACGTATTCGTCCGCACAAGCCGGAACGCGGGCTGGTTGGAGCGCGTCCAATTCAAACTGGTGTGTCCAAGATAAACATGCTTTACAACCTTGACGCCGACCAGCACTCTAAAGCTCGTTATGGATAAATTCTGGAGTGTTTTCGCAATGCCAATCGGCTTGGCGCTTTGCTTCGGACCGGCCGTGATCGTGTGGTGGCTGACCAAAGGCAAAGATTCCGACTCCGACAGGCCACAGGATCGCCATTAGATTTGCGATCGCAGATTCTCACACTGCCCGCCAATTTTCGGG
>JANOHH010001248.1:0-6027 GCA_031406395.1 Verrucomicrobiota bacterium
CAGTCCGCCCATGAGCGGTCCACTCACGAGCAGGCCGAGAATCGATCCGCCGCCATTGGGCCCATCATGTCCAGAGGTAACCGCGATGCCTGCCGAATGGGCGATCCCCAACAGCACCCACATCAGCGCGCTGATGCCGACGATCGGCCAGAAATTGCCCCGGACCAAAGCCCAGCCGCGCCGCAAGCAATGGCCGATGTTCAAGTCGTAATCCTGCGCCAGAATTTGCTGAGCCAGCGCCGCGGCGTTCGCCTCCGGTGGGGTCGGGGCCGGCGCGGCGCTCCCGGCAATCGTGTCCACCGCCGTCTTCACCTGGCTGACATGCTGGTAGCGGCGTTCGGGATCCTTTTCAAGCGCCCGGAGCACCACGTCATCCAACCGCACGTCCACCTCCACTTTGCGGGACGACGGCGGGGCAAATCTGCCCAGCGGCAGTTCGCCCGTCAGCATTTCATAGAACACCACGCCCAGCGAAAAAATATCCGCGCGATGATCCACGGTCGTCGGTTTCTCCATCTGCTCCGGTGCCATGTAATGCGGCGTGCCGATCGCACCCTGGGTCTCGGTCAAGGCCGCGTCCGCCTCCCGGCCCAAAATCTTCGCGATCCCAAAATCGGCGATTTTTACCCGCCCCTTTTTGTCCACCAGAATGTTTTCCGGCTTGATGTCGCGATGCACGATGCCCTCGTCATGGGCGAATTGCAGCGCCTCGCAAATCTGCGGCACAATCTGCAGCGCCTGGCGCGGCGCAAGTTTGCCCGCCCGTTGCAACTGCCGCAGATTCAAACCATCCACGAATTCCATGAGGAAAAACGGCAGTCCGTTCACCTGGCCGAATTCATGGACGGCGACGATGTTGGGATGCGCCAACTTCGCCAGCGCACGCGCCTCCCGATTGAATCGCTCGACAAAGCTGGAGCCGCTCGCGGTCTGAGGTGGCAAAATCTTCAGCGCGACGAAGCGATCCAGCGCCGGCTGGCGAGCTTGATAGACGGCCCCCATTCCGCCCTTGCCGATGAAGGCCAGGATTTCAAGTTGCGGAAACAAGCGCGCCACTTCCGCGACGCTGGGCGGCTGAAAGGGCGTGGTGTCCGGCGGCACGGCCGTGTCCTCGGTGGCGCCCTGTTTGAACAGACAGGCCGGACAAAGCCCTTCCAGCACCCCGGAGGGCAACGGCGCGCCACATTTTGGGCATTTCTTTTCCATCGATTGGTTTGCTTCAGATTCGTTCATACACTTACCTCCTAAGCAAATCCTGGAAAGTGTTACAGGAATAATTGCTGCAAAGAAACTTTAGCAATTGAGGATGGTAGCTGCCAAGCCTTCGTGCTTCGCCAAGTTCGGTTGCGTTGCTAAGCCGCATTGCTTTGACGCCGCGAGCATACCTTGGTTTCCTATGCCCCAGTTCCGCAAACCATCTGGTTCTTTGTGATCTATCTACTTGGCTTGATGATTCGGTGGGTTGGTCGGGCGCTCGTTCCCGCCTTGCTCGTTCTGGTGGTCGGCGGGGTGGCGGTTGGCTTGCTGTGGTGGCTCTTCCTGCGCCGCAACCGTCGCGCGGTCGTGGCGGCGTGGCTGATCCTCGGCCTGGTGACCGTAAGTTTTGGCGGCTGGCGCTCCTGGGAGGTTTGGCGGGATTTCAGTCACCCGGAGGGGCACATGTTTCGAGACTATGTTGCCAGTCCCATACCCAAAGAAGTAACTAATCTGGCGATGGCCACCCCGGCACCGGCCATGTTCCATGATGGCGCGCTCATCCGCTTTCAAGCGCCCACGGAACTGGTCCGCAAAATCGTTGACCACTCGCTGCCCGGATCCACGACCCTCGCGGTGGTGGCGGAAATGAAACGGCAAAGCCCGCACGATTCTGCCGACCGCGAAGTCATCGCGGGCGCCGACGGCCAGAGTTACTTGAAAGTAGGACCTGATCATTTTCCCAAGGATGGACCAGAGATGCATCGCTGGCTGCGTGCCCAGGTCGAGGCCACCGCCGGGCCGGGTTGCGAAAGGTATGTGTTGTTCCGCGCCGGAGCTTGGGGCCATTTCCAATCGGCGCTTACCCACGACCCAGCTACCGGTACCGTCATCATCCTGCAGAACCTGGAGCGACGGCGGTCAAAATACTTTCCCGCCACCGCGCCAGTGCCACCATCCGCTGCTCCCCGATGAACGCAAACTGAACCAACCCCGCTCCCGAACATGAAGCTACGAATCTTGCTTTTGCTGGTCGGAGGTTTGGGCCTGTCGCTGCGCCCCGCTCTGAGCGCCGATGATTGGAAGCCGGTCACCTGTGATTCCGTGAAGCCGTACCACGGGCCGAAGCTGCACGCGCGTCTGCCGGCCAGCACTTTTGCCGGGGGCGTGGGATCCCTCGACGGTTCGCTGGATACGAACACGGTCGCACGCTTGGAAAAAGCGTTGGATCGAGCCCTGGCGGCCACCAAAGCTCCTGCCATGACCGTCGCGGTGGGTGTCCCAGGCAAGGGACTTTGGAGCACGATGCGTCTTAGCCAGCCACCGACCGGAGAAACTGCACCGAATGTTTTCTATTGGGCCAGCGCGGGCAAGGCGTTCACCGCCGTAGTCATTCTGCAACTGGTCGAGGAAGGCAAGCTCAAGCTCGATGACAAGCTGGTGCGGTGGTTTCCGGACTTTCCCAACGCGAAAGTCATCACCCTTGATCATCTGCTCTCCCATACGAGTGGACTTTATAGTTTTCAGAACGACCCCGCCCTCCGCGCGCAACCCGGCTACAAATCCCCGGACACCCTCCTGGCAGTTGCGAAAGTCCACGGCAACGCATTCTGTCCCGGTGAATATTGGTCCTACTGCAATACGGGTTACGTACTGCTTGCGCGAATCGTGGAACAAGTCGAAGGCCAGCCGTTTCACGAAGTAGTAACTCGGCGCATCATTGATCGGCTCGGGCTGAAGCATACCCGGTCGCTGGCGCCGAACTCGCCGGTTGCGGACATCGCGCCGCCGCATCCCAGCAAACCCGAGGAGACGGAGGCGGAATTCCATTTTTCCACGCCCTTCGGAGCGGGGAACATCGTCGGCCCGGCGGAGGATCTGGTCCGTTTCTGGCACGCGCTGCTCGGCGGTCGATTGGTGGAGTCGAAGACGGTGCAGGGAATGTTCGAGCGGCTCTATCCAATGTTCGGGCAGCCGCAATTCTATGGCCGGGGCGTGATGCTCTACGAAGTTCCCAAGCCCGATGGCGGCACGCACATCTGGCTCGGCCACAGCGGCGGCTGTCCCGGCATCAAGGTGGTGGTGGCCTACGCGCCCGAGGCCGGAGCTTTTGTGGCCGTGGCGTTGAACAACGACGGTTCCGCCGAAGCTACCGCGCATCTGCTCCTCAAGGCGCTGATGGAAAAGCAGTGAACTCCCCGCAAAAACTCTCAATACCCTGGCCACCGCTCATCACGATGGATGCAGCCGTGAAGGCGAAGGTGGATAACCTGTTCAACCCGTAGCAGCCGACTTGAGGAGACTCAAACTGAAAGGGCTAAAAGCCCGAAATAAAATAGCCTAGGACAAGTGAACATCGTGAGCGCCGCCCTGGGTAACGAACAACAGATTAAACAAGCCCTGCAAGGGCGGCAGAATCAAGCGCGCTCGAATCTGATCAACGATTTTGGCAAACTAGTTGTGACTATGAAGCCCAGTCCATCGGAGACAAGTGAACTCTTGAAGAAACTCGCCAGGTCTGCGAGTTGGTGGCGGCGCTTCTTCACGAGCACGGAAGCTGAGGAGATTCACCAAATCGTTTCAGAACTGCCACCACTAGATTTGGCCGTGCTCGACCAGCGTGTGCGCGGATGGAGTGAATACAGCTATTACAGCCTCAACGATTGGCAAAGTCTTCGTCCCACGGACCTCAGTCGTCTAGCGCAATCGAAGTTCGCAGTGAGCCTTGTCGGTTTGGCGAGTTTCCACTACAGCGGTTATGTCCGCGAAGCCGCAGTCGGAGAATTAGCGTCGCAGCGCACGGGCAAGGAACTGCCCTTTCTGCTCATCCGTCTCAACGATTGGGTTTCGCAAGTGCGCGATACAGCTGCACGAGCGGTACGTGCGCGAATCGAGCAGACGTATGCCGTTCATTTTCTCGCCAACATCAGTCTCGTGCTTCGACTCCGTGCCTGCGGGCGAGTGGACAAGCAATTCGTGGATGACGTTTGTGGTTTGCTGAAAAGCCCGGAGTGCAAAGCGGTATTGCAGGCTGGAATGGCTTCCAAGGACAAAACCATTCGGCGAATCAGTTTTCAACTGGCAGCGAAATCCGACCCGTCCACGCGCGCCTCAATCATCCGTGCCGTGATGACCGACCCCGATGTTGTCGCGCGTTCGTGGGCAGTTCGTCACTTTCTGCCGGATGTGACACCAGACGAATTGCCGAGTGTTGTGGAACCGATGCTGAACGACCGGTATATGCCCGTGCGCCGGGATGCGCTCTGGGCAGTTGCCACGAAGCGACCAGACTTGGCGGTAGAGCCGCTTCGTCGTGCCTTGCTAGATAAGCACATTTCAATGCGGGAAACGGCTCGCCAGTTTCTCTCCGTTGCGGGCGTGCCGGATGTCAGAAGTTTTTACGTCGAGGCAGTCGAAAAGGGAGCGGACGCACAGCGATTCGCTGCTATCTGTGGACTTGGTGAAAGCGGCAAGGCAGCGGATGTGTCGTTGCTCTTGGCCAGTCTGGATTCATTGCTGCCAAGACTTCGGCGCGCAGCCGTGTATGCGGTAGGCAGACTGGATGTGGAGGGTTGCCTCACAAAGCTGACCGGATTTCTGTCGGACGCGAAAGCCAGTGTTTCAAGAGAATCGCTGAAAGCACTACTCCCGAAGGCGAGGCTGATTTCGTTGGATGAATTGGAGCTACTGCTGACAAGCAACTCGAATTTCCACGTTCGGCGAAACGCGCTGACGTTAATTTTGCATACCGACAAGTGGCTAAAGCTTCCGGCGTTGCTTAACGCCTGTGCCGATGAAGATGCGAAGATTGCAGGACTCGCAGCCAGAGCGCTGCGCGATTGGTTTGTTAATTACAACGGGAGTTTCGCCGAACCAACGCGCGTTGACTTTGATCGGATTCATTCCGTTTTGCCGAATGTTGAATCAAAGCTGCCGCACGGTACAGCGAAAGAATTGAGAGATTGTCTGAAGATTTATTTTAAGTGAGCGCAGTAATGAAGGCGAAGCGGTCGAATTCTTCGTCGGCAAATGAATAACCCGCCAAAAGAATTTCTAACCGCCGAGTGGAAGCATCTGGCGATGCTGAACTATGAGATTGCCCCGTCCGTGCTCGCGCCTTACGTCCCGGCGGGAACGGAACTCGATTTGTGGAACGGCCGGCATTTGGTTTCAGTGGTCGGCTTCCGGTTTTTGCGGACGCGCGTTTTGGGAATCCCGATTCCATTCCATCGCAACTTTGAGGAGGTCAACCTGCGGTTCTATGTCCGGCGCAAGGCCGACGATGGTTGGCGGCGCGGGGTGGTGTTCATCAAGGAGATCGTTCCGCGCGCCGCCATTGCGCTCATTGCCCGCACCCTTTACGACGAGCCTTACATCGCCCTGCCGATGGCGCACCGGATGGCGACGGAGTCGGGTTTGCTGAATGCGATCGAATACTCCTGGCGCTTCCGTGGCCGGGAAAATCGGTTAAACCTCACCATAAAGGGCGGGGCGCTTCCTTTGCCGGGGGGGTCGGAGGCCGAGTTCATCACGGAACATTACTGGGGCTACAACACCCAGCACGATGGCTCGACAATGGAATATCGCGTGGAGCATCCACGCTGGCGCGTGTGGACTGCGGGGTCGGCGCAATTGGATTGCGATGTGGTAGGAATTTACGGTGGGCAATTCATCGATTGTTTGAGCCGACCGCCGTCCTCCGTGTTTCTGGCCGAAGGATCGGCGGTCTCGGTTTCCCGCGGCGTCTGTATGTCTGGATGATTCGAAAACCGTGGCGATACCCGCGTCGCCACCCGAGATTTATTTTGGGCGCGTCAACAGTGCCAACCGCCG
>JANOHH010001291.1:0-3447 GCA_031406395.1 Verrucomicrobiota bacterium
TCCTCCTTCGCCACCGTCATGCCGGTTTGCACATGATCGAGAATCGTGGCCCCGACGTAGAAGCCATTCGGCGCTTCGCTGACTTTAACACTGCGCCCGTCCGCGGGAATTTTTGCGCCTTCATTCACGCCCGCCTCAATCAGTTCCAAAACGCGGGCGCGATGCTGGCGGGTAATGACTGCGCCCATGTCCGGCTGCGCTTCGCGGTCGGTCGGACCGACCTTGATGCGCTTCGTGGCTTCAATAAGCGCAGGCAAAACCGTCTTCGCGGCATCGCCAACGACCACGGCGGTTGACCCGGCCATGCACCGTTCACCCGCGCAACCAAACGCAGCCTCAATGACGCCGCGAGTGGAATTCTCCACATCCGCATCTGGCATGAGGATGACGTAATTCTTCGCGCCACCGTTGGACTGGACGCGTTTGCCGTGTTTCGTGCCGGTCTCGTAGATGTGCCGCGCAATGGGCGTTGAGCCAACGAATGAAATCGCCTTCACTTTTGGGTGGGTGAGCAACGCGTCCACAACGACGTGTCCGCCGTGTACTATGTTCAGTACCCCCTTGGGCAGACCGGCTTTTTCGAACAGCTTCGCGATCATGATGGCCGTGAGCGGGACTTTCTCGCTCGGCTTGAGGACGAAGGTATTCCCGCAAGCGATGGCGATGGGATACATCCACAGCGGCACCATCGCGGGAAAATTAAATGGCGTGATCCCGACGCAGACCCCCAGCGGTTGGCGGATGGCTTCGCAATCAATTCCGCGGGCCATATTCTCCAGCGCTTCCCCCATCATCAAGGAAGGCACGCCCAGCGCGAACTCGACCACCTCCATACCCCGCTTCACATCCCCGCGCGACTCAACCAGTGTCTTGCCGTTCTCGCGCGTGTTGCTGCGAACCAGGACTTCAAAATTTTCCTCCATCAACATCTTGAAGCGGCCGAGCGTTCGCGCGCGTTCGACCGGCGGCGTTTCCATCCACGCCGGAAATGCGGCGTGCGCGGCCTCGACCGCGGCATTTGCATCGGCGACGCTGCCGACCGGACATTCGGCGATCTCCTCTCCGACCGACGGATTGTAAACCGGTGTCGTGGCGAGTTCGGACTGAACCCATTCGCCACCGATGAAATTGGGACAAGGGTCAAGCGTCTTACTCATAGTTCTTTGATAGCAAAGTCGCAAAATCGTCAGGACGCAAAGGAAATATTCCCCGACAAGAGAGCATTCTCAGCGTAGCGGAAGTTGCACCCCGCATTTTGCTCGATCGTTAGCGAATATCCCCGCCCTTCGCGATTTTCAAGTCCACGAAAGAAACCCGCTTGCAATTTCGCTCGATGCCGCTGAAATAAAGACGTGAAGCGGATTACCTTATTTTTGACCTTGGCTTTCAGCTCGGTCGCGACCCTCCATATGTGCGCCGCGGACCCACGGGGGGAATTCCTCAACCTGATCAAGCATGACCGCGTCCCGCTCGAGCCGACGGTCGCAACATGGCCGGTCACGAACGGCGTTGCCCGGTTTCATTTTTCATTTGCCTCGGCCAAGAGGCAACGTGTTACCGGAGTACTGATCAAGGATGCCGATTCGCGCGGCCGGCGGCCAGTCGTCATTGCTTTGCACGGCACGGGCGGGAGCAAAACCAATCTCTATTCCCTCTGCCGCAAACTCGCAACGAACGGATTTGTTGCCATCGCGATTGACGCCCGCTACCACGGTGAACGGCGCAGCTACGGCAAAGGTACGGAGGCATATCAGGACGCGATCGTCGGGGCATGGCGCGATTCCAAGGAACACCCGCTGTACTACGACACGGTCTGGGACGTGTTGCGACTCGTAGACTATCTGCAAACGCGCAAAGACGTGGATGCGAAACGGATTGGCCTCCTTGGCATTTCCAAGGGCGGCATCGAAGCCTACCTCGCAGCGGCGGCGGACCCACGCATTGCCGTCGTCATCCCCTGCCTCGGCGTACAAAGTTTTCGCTGGGCGCTGGAGCACAACGCCTGGCCAGCTCGCGTCGGCACGATTCCGACCGCGTTCGAGGCCGCATCGAAAACCGCGGGAGTCACGACTCTGGACGTCGCGTTTGTGAAAAGTTTTTATGACCGCGTCGTGCCCGGCATATACGGAGAGTTCGACGCCCCCAACATGCTGCCGCTGATTGCGCCGCGCCCGCTATTGGTCATCAATGGCGATTCCGACAGCCTAACTCCCCTGCCCGGCCTCAAAGAATGCACCGACGCGGTGCGGAAAGCTTATCGTGCTGCGGAAGCGGAAGATCGTTTGGCCGTTCGCATCCAGGAAAACATCGGCCACCAGGTGACGCCGGATTCCGAGCACGCTGCGATTGAATGGTTTGTACGCTGGCTCACGCCGTGAGGCGTTTGGGTAGAACGCCAGTTTAGTTTCCTTTCACCCGAAAAAAACCGGCGCTCCCTACCATCGGCACGCTTGCGTTCTGAACGCTCGTTGTCAGCACGCCAGTCCACGAACCAGCGGACAGCGCATTCATGCGCTCCACCACGAATGGCGGTGATCCGCCCGTCCACGTGAGGTTCGCACTCGCACCCGCTTGCGCGATGGCCAGCGTAATCGCTGGTGACACCGTGATAACCACAGCATCGTAAGCCACCGCATGCACCCCGTCAGCGGCGCTCAACATCAAGGTGTAAACGCCTGGGGAGGTAAAGGCCGCTGTGGTGTTCGTTTGGTCGGCGTTGGCAATGCTGACGTTGGTCGGGCCGGAATATAACTCCCATCGGTTCGTGATCGGGAAAGTGTTGGTGAAGCTGATGAAGCCTGGTAGTTGCACGGACATGCCGGGGAACACGCTTTGATCCGGCCCGGCATTCGCAGTGGGCGCGCCCGGTGAGCGCGGTCCTTCATTCGGCCCAGTGGTCTGAATGGCTTCAAAGTTCGTGATGCCGACGCTGGTCAAATGATCGAAACAGCCCGCCGGCCAGCGGTCATCCGGCGTGACCGAGATGGAAAAGAAATTTCCATTGTCCGCTACCAGCGCCCCGTATTTCTTCAACGCTAGCAACACTGCCTTTTCCTGCTTCGTCCAGTTCGCCGGGATGAAAAACCCTGCTTTGAGCCGCAGCCGCTGACCCATGGCGGGCAGATTCAAGCTCGTGTTGGTTGCCGCGGAGGCATAATGCGTCGCCGGGTAGACAAAATTGTTGTAGCGCGAGCGCTTGACCACGATCCGCAGTGCATGTTCCACGACGCCACGCTCGCACTCGTCAAAACGCGGCAGTGCCGGAAACATAGGCAATCCCGCAGCATCGCCGGAAGTCCAGCCATCAGGGCGCAGCCCGTTCGTGTTCAGATTGAACTTCGCGCCGTTGGACGATTCCCAATTGCTGCCGACCAGTTTCGCCTGCCACATCTCGCGGAGGTAACCGCTGCCCGGCTGCACGAGGATCGCGTGCCGGTCGCCGCCGGC
>JANOHH010001322.1:0-1930 GCA_031406395.1 Verrucomicrobiota bacterium
CTGCGAGCCATGGTCCCGCTCACTCCACCGGTGGAATCGCAGCCCAAATGGCGCGCGTATGACCAGCAAGTGGCCGCGCTTTCGGACCAGATCGCCCGGCAAAAACAGCCGGTGCCCGCGGCGGTGTTTCGTTCCCTCCACGATCCGGATGGTGACTTTGAAATTCAGAAGGATGCCGCCGGCGGAAGTTACGGTGTGATTGTCCCGCCGTGGCTGGGGGAAGGAAAGATCAGCGTGACCACCGCGGCGCAGAGCCCGTTCAAGAATCTCTATCCGTTCGGGAAATTCGGGGTCAACATCGGCGCCGGCGACAAAGAATACCGGCTTGAGCAATCGCTTTATCCCCGGCGGACGCGGGACACCGCTCGCCGACTGCAGGTAAATCTCGACTTCCGGCCCGCGGCGCCGGATGCCGGAGTGCAGGGACAACACCGATTCTGGATCGGAGCGCGCACGAATTCGCCCGCCATCGAGTTGCTGATCTCCACCGCAGCCGTCTTTGCCCGCGCCGGCGAGCAGACCGCAAAACTGGCGGAGTTGAATTCCAACCAGTGGTACAACCTGCAACTGACGTTGGACCTGGAGCACCGCACGTTTTCCGGCAGCGTGGGCCGTCCGGAAAGTATCACCACCTTTTCCAACCAGCCCTTCGCGCCCGGATGGTCGGGCGTCATCGACTACGTCGCGCTGGATTCCCGAGCTCGTATGGGAGCGGTGCTGCCGGTTCTGGAAATTGATAACTTCGGCGCGCAGTCCGAACCGATCGCGCCGGTTTCGACCGCGCTGCCAACCTTTGCCGTCGCCCATGGTCAGGCCGACCCGGCGGGGCTCGAAGCGGAACTACAGAAGTTGGTTGGACTGGACGGCAGCCTCGAATGGCAGACTGACAGCGCGCCGCCGACCAAACCGTGGAACCCCGGACCGAACAGCGTGGTGAAGGTTTCTTCCGCCGCGCAAAGTCCGTATTGCAATATTTTCCCGGTCGGAAAGCGGGGTGTGGCGATGCCCAATCGCGGTGAGTATGACGGATTCGGTCTGACGTTCGCCAAGAAGTGGTCGGCGGCCAGCAACGAGGTTTTGTATGTGGCGTTTGATTTTCGTTGCGGCAATCAGGAGGCGGGCGGGGAAGGGTCGTGGCGCTACTACCTCGGCCACGGAAGCGGCAGCTCGGCGGCCGTGGAACTGCACTTCAACAGCAGCGAGTTTTTCGCTCGCTCCGGGGCCACGCACGATCCGGTTGCGAAGCTAAAATCCGGAGAATGGAATCAGGTGCAACTCCGGCTTGATCTCAAGGCCAAGAGCTACACCGGCAACCTCGCGACCCCGGCGGGCAGCACCCGGTTTACGGGCACATTCGCGACGGGATGGGATGGCACCATCGATTACACATTCATTGACAGCTATGGGCATCGGCCGGGCGTGCGGCCGGCGCTGGCCGTCGACAATTTTGCGTTCCGTGAGGCGGCATTTCCGCCGCTGGACGCTCCCTCCGTGGCGGAGACCGAAGCCGAACGCGAGTCGCGTCGCGATCAGGTGGCGGCCCTGCAGAAGCAACTGGCCGCGCTCGGCGGCGAAGTCGCGGCCGCCAGCCGGGAACTCACGGGCTTGCTGGTCGAAGGTCCGTGCGACATGACCTACGGCGTGGTGGAAGGGACCATCCACAACGCGCGTTTGCAAATGCGCGGCGAACCGGACCGACCCGGTGATGAAATCCCGCGCGGGTTCATCCAAGCGCTCGGCGGTGGCCCATTGCCGCCGGACACCGCGGGCAGCGGCCGGCTCGAACTTGCGCAGTGGCTCACCCGCGCCGACAACCCACTCACCGCCCGGGTGATGGTCAACCGCCTTTGGCAATATCATTTTGGCCGTGGCCTCGTCACCACGCCCAACGATTTCGGCGTGCGGGGACAGCCACCCACACATCCGGAAC
>JANOHH010001339.1:0-4339 GCA_031406395.1 Verrucomicrobiota bacterium
CGCGTCGAGGACGGTCTGCTCGTTGAGCGTGGTGGGGAGATTCATGTGCGTACTTTGATGGCAGCGGGCGTGGCTGGCTGCGGCGTGATTTGTGGGCGGGCGACATGGGCCAGAATTTTCCCGACATTCAGCAGCAACACGAAGACGCTGGTGGTGAACAGGAGTGAGCCGTAGCGCACGCCGCTCTCGCTCTCGCGCAGGATCCCCACGCTAATCGTCACCAGCCCGGCGAGGAAACTCCAGTAGCCGATCATTTGCAGCCGGGATGAATACATGTCCGCCAGAGCCGGGACTTTGGCCCGGCCAATGTGCTGGCTGTAAACCCCGAACCAGACGAGGAACGGAATGATCTTGTAGAGCATGCCCATGATCGCGAACGACACGACACCCAGCAGCCCGAGGAAGCCGTAGAGGTTTTCGAGCTGACCCATGAAAGGGTTGAGCGGCAGGCCGGTCCAAGAGAGGACGACCGACAGCAGGGATACAGGAATCAGCAACGCCACTGCCGTCAGGAAATAGCGGATGCCCCAGTCGAGGGGGCCGCGTTTGCGGGCGCGCAGGATGGCGGCCAGTTCCCATCCGTAGATCGCCAGCGCGGCGATGACCACGAGCGCGAAGGCCAGTTTCCAAGGGCTGCGCAACAGGATCGTCACAAACGAGCCGGCGAGCCCAACGTTCAGGAGTACCACCGACAGCTCGGCGCGGCGTTGGCTTTGCACTTCACTGAGCGTGAACATGGGAATGAGTTTGTAGGAGACGCCGACGATGAGCAGGGTGAAGAACCCCACACCGCCGAGATGCGCGTGCGCGTGCATGGCGCTGATGGCGTCGAAATGCGACATGAAACCTGCCAGCCCCCGCAACAAGCTCACCAGTGTCTTGACCCCACCGACCGTCGCCAGGCCCGTGGTGGATTCGTAGGTGCATTTGCCGGTCGCGATGGAGAGGCCGGCGATCACGGTCAGGGAAATCCAAAATAGCGCGGCAGTGACGGCCGTGGCGGTGACGTTCCACTTGGGCACACGGCGCAACGTCTGGGCGAGGTTGAACACGAACACACCAACACCCACCGTCAGCACGGTGCCGAAATGCCCAACTTGTTTCATGTCCCATTTCCAAAACATCCAGACCATGCCGATGACACCGACGAGGTGAAACGCCAATTGCCAGCGCGCCAAACGTACGCTGTAGAGTTTGGTTTCGAGCGCCACCGGGACGAGTTGATACATCGCCCCCATGACGATGGAGCCGATGAAACCCAGCACGAACAGGTGGGTGACGGCGATGACGTATTGGTTATAGTGATACGAAGCGAGCATGGACGGTTGCGCCACCAGCCAGAGGACGCCGAGGAGCAGCGAGCCCAGACCGGTGAGCATGAACGCCAGCGGCAGGCGGATGGAAGCGCCCGAGGGTCGAGGATCGAGGGTCGAGGTGCGGGTTTTGGCCGGAGCTTGTCGCTCCACCTTCGCCGCCCGATTTTCGACCGGTTTAACGGTGGCGGATATGGGTAATGAAACTGCCATCGGATTGCTCCTGGGATTCGCCCGTGAAACCGCGCTCCTCGAGTTGCGCGTAAAGGTGCATGGGGCGGCGGTCGGTGTGGGCACTTAGTTCGGCTTGGGCCGGCAACGAACCGACCGCTTCGAGAATGGTCACGAGTGGCTGCGGCGGCTCAAGTCCGCGCGCATCCAGTTTGATGATTTCCGACGGAAGCTCCGCAGCGATCCGGCCGCCCGGCGGCGACACCGGCGGCAGGACTTCGATCGGAGAACCGCCGGATCGCCGCGTGAAGAGTACCTCCCACTCGCCAGCGGCATTGGCGCTGGCGGCATGTTGGAAACCCTGACGGCCCAGAAGCTCAATCAATGGCACTGGTTCAAACGGCGCGAGAATGCGCAGCGATTGCTCCACCCGCAACGCCGCCACTGCTTCCATGATTTTGGAGAACGGTTCCCGCCCCGCACGAAGATCCGCGCGCACGTCGAGCGTGATGATGTTGTCCTTCACAATGCGCTTCCCGCCAAGATTAAAAGGCGAGGTTGATCTGGACGTAGACAAAGTCCGCGTCCTGCGATCCGAAGGCGGGACTCGATAGCGATTGCTCAACGTAATCGCCCACGAAGAAATGGCCGTAGCCCGCCTCCACCTGTGCAAAGCGCGTGACGTTGTAGGTGCCAACGATGTCGATTTCGTCCCCCACAAAGTTGCCGTAACGGGCGTTGACGCCATAGCCGGTCCCGAGCGTCGGCGAAGTGCCCCCGCGAGCCACGCCGCCCACGTTGTAAAAACTGTCGTGCGTATTGGCGAGCCAGAAGCCGTGGCCGGCGATCGTCACGTTCAATTTTGTGGTGGGCTTCAGCATCAAACTGAGGCAGACGTCCTGGATATTTTGCAGCGACACAAAATCCATGTAGCCGTAAAACTTGTGGTTCGTCGGGAACAGGTTGTCGAGCGTCTCGTGTTTGCCGTCGAACGGATCGCTGTCGCCCGAACTGTAATCGTATTCCAATCCCAGGCGTGGCTTGCCCCACCAGTCCGTGAAGGTGTAGCCGCCCTGGGCTGCCACCATGTAGGCGGATTGATCGAGCGGTTGCGTCGGCGTGAACGCCCCGGGGCGTTTGTCCACGAAATTGCCGAACTGATAGGCGCTTTCCAGCGTGTAATCCCAGCCGCTCAACTCGCCGGGCTTGGACTTGAGCCGGAAGCCGACCGTGTAGATATCCCGCTCGCTGGGTTGCGGGAACTGCGGACTCGGCACCGCCGCCGCGGCCTGCGCGGAGGAATTGCGCGCCAGAAAATAGACGTCGAGGATGTTCTTGGGAATTTTCAGCGTGGTGGCGTAGAGACCGGAAAAGAAGTC
Source organism: Verrucomicrobiota bacterium (assembly GCA_031406395.1). Classification (GTDB taxonomy): domain Bacteria; phylum Verrucomicrobiota; class Verrucomicrobiia; order Limisphaerales; family JADLHS01; genus JADLHS01. The sequence continues at coordinate 2,864 of JANOHH010001339.1, forward strand.
ATAGTCGTTGGGCACGTCAAACACGCCGTTCTGCGGAATCACCGGCCGGGAAACAAACACATCCATGCCGAACCAGTCGTTCTGCCAGCGCCCCTTGGCCGCGTCAAAGGTGCGGCCGATGTTGTTCCAGCCGAACGCGCCGATCAGGCGCTCGTCGCCATACGACATTTCCATGCGCCCGACCTTGAGGGCGAGCGGAAATTCCTTGAGGTTGCCCACCCCGACAATGGCCTGGTGCAGCTCAATGCTGTCCGCCTCCGGGCCGTCGCCCGGCTTGGCAACCGTGCCGGGGACAACAGGATTGTTGGCGTAGGCCCAGCGTTGATCGCTCTGGGCGAGACTGCTTTCCCCTTCCACCAGCGCGTTCCACCATTTGTCCGTGTAGCCGCCGCGAAAGCGGATTTTCTCCAGGAAAAACTCATTGTCCACATCCGCGCCGTGATCGCGAAAATCCAGCGATTGATTACCAGCCGCCACCGACCCAACGCCCTGGATACCGTAACCATCCTTGACTTCGAAGCGCCCGCGCACCGAGCCGCCGAAGTCCCAGTTGGTGAACGCGGAATTCTTCTCGCGGAGGTAGTCGTTTACCAGACCGGCACTTGCCGGCGCGGCAGCCGGAGCCGCAACTGGGGCGGCAACCGGGGCTGGGGCGGGGGTTGCGGCCGAGGCCGTCGCGGGTGGTTGTTGGGCCACCGCAGTGATGCTGATGACCGAGGTGAGAAGTCCAGTGAGGAGCCGAGTAGCATTTGATTTCATAGTTGTTCGGGCGCTGCCGGGATGCGGGCAGGCACGCTGAGAATAAACCCACCCGCGCTGCGGGCTTTGATTTGGGTCAAAGGTTTTTGCTGCGACACCGCCGACCATTGCCGCCCTCAAAAAGCTACGCCGGCCCGGACTGAAAGTGGGGTTGGCGGCAAGGGGGAACCGAATCTACCCGCAGCCGCAGCCGACCGCCTGACCCGCCACCCGGCGCTCGGCTCCGACCAAATCGGACAGGGCGCAGACCTGTTGGTAATACTCAGCTTCCATCAACCCAAGCAAGGCGGCGCCGTAACGGAGGCAGTGTTCATCGGTGATGATCTCGCCGTAATTGATGAGCGGGATCAGGTAAGCCACCGCCAGCACGACAAGGTCGGGATGATCACGCAGCAGCGGGCGAAGGTAGAGGACGCGGCCGTCCCGCTCGGTGTTGCGCCAGTCAACGTCTGGTTGGGCGAACTGGTGCATGGCCATCTCGCCGAACTCAAACACCAGCCGCGTCGGATGGCGCACGCACTCGGGGTCGGTGAGGAATGACTCCAGTTTGGCGAACATGAGCGGGCCGTGCTTTTGATGGGCAACCACCGCTTGCGCGAGAATGTGGTCGCGCAGGCTGTCCTGGCCGAGCTGCTCCAGCTCGGCAGGGGACATGCGGCGGAGATCGGCGGTTTGTGTGGCGGCAGGCATCCTGCCTGCCGTAGAGTCGGGCTTCCA
>JANOHH010001358.1:0-10770 GCA_031406395.1 Verrucomicrobiota bacterium
TCGGGCCCGCTCACGGTCCCGAGGAGAAAGAGATTCAACGCGAAGCCGAGAATCCAGCCCCCGTTCCCGCTCTTGGCTAGCTGCCATTTTCTGATCATGCTTGGTGGCGCGCATACTGCCCGCTTCCCCAAAGCCGACGCAAAAGAAATCCATTGGCTCCTCCCTTTTCAGTCTGCCTGAAGCCCATTCGCGATGCCGCACCGCCCATGCGGATTTCACGACTTTCTTTTTGAACCGCTTCACCGGGTCGCCAGCGCGGCGGCGGAACACATAACGACTGGCTGCCGCACTGAGAGCCTAAACCGGAACCATTCACTTCAACCACGAATGGACACCCATGCACCCGAATGAAGACAGGTCAGAACTCGCTTTCTGCTCGCGCCGATTGCACTCACCAAAAGGTGTCTGTTCGCCGGAACTGAGCATTCGTCGCTTCCGCTTTTCGATGCGTGTCAATTCGTGTCGATTCGTGTTCATTCGTGGTTTCCAACAGCATTTTTCCGGCTAAGCCTATTTTTCGTCAGCCAGCAGATTGACGTTTTCATTGACGCAACGGATGTAAAAAGTGCCATGCTCCGGAACTGAATTTGAACATGAAGACAATTCTCCAGCTTGCCCTGGCTCTCCCGGCTACACTGGTCAATGAACGCGCACTCTTGGTCACCCAAGAAAGGGTTGTGCTAAGCGGACGTTTTCTGAGCCAGCATTGGGTCCGCGGGGCCAATTCGCTCGGCGGCGGGCAGCCGGCGGCAGATAAAAACACCAAGGCTTCGATGCTCCGATGAAGTTATTCCAGCGACCACTCATGGCGCAACCCGCCGATCTCAAAATCACTCCGTAGCGTACCAACCCCAACCTCCCTCCCACCCGATATGAATTCCGACAACGCATCTCCGAAAGGCCATCGCCTTTGGTTTCCCTTCGGTCTCATGCTGCTGGTAACCGTTAGTACGGTGATCCTCAATCTCCAGCCTGACCTGGAACGCAATGCCCAGATTTGGTTGACCGCCGCAATCGCCCTGCTGGCGGCGCTGCTGGGAATGTTCTGGCTGGTTTTCCTCAGTCGTCTGCGCTGGCGGACCCGCTTGATCACCTTCGCCATCCTCATCGCGACGGTCGGCGCGCTCGCGGCGCTCTTGAAGGTGGATGGAACGGTCGATGGCCGCGGGCTGCCCCGGTTTGTCTGGAAATGGTCCACGCCCAAGCAGCGAAAGCCAACAGCAGGCCAGACAAACCCCTCGACCGCCACGGCAAACACCGCTAAGGCGGCGCTGGAGATCACTGACGTGCCGCAGTTCTTCGGCCCCAATCGCGACGGCGTCGTGCGCGGTGCGCGACTCGAACCCAACTGGCAGACACACGCTCCGCGAGAACTTTGGCGCCAGCCGGTCGGAGCCGGCTGGTCAGCCTTTGCCGTGGTCAACGGGCGGGCATTCACCCAGGAGCAACAAGGCGAAGATGAACTGGTGACCAGTTACGACGTGCTAACCGGCCGCCGGCTCTGGGCGCACACCAATCACGTCCGTTTTCATCAGTGGCAGGGCGGCGAGGGGCCGCGCGCGACGCCGACCTTGGATCGCGGGCAAGTATTCGCCTTCGGCGCGACGGGTTTGCTCGACTGCCTCGATGTGGAGGCTGGGCGGCGCTTGTGGTCGCGTGATGTGCTGGGCGAAAATCGCCTGCCCAATCTGACCTGGGGCGCAAGCTCCTCGCCGCTGGTGTTTGACGAGACGGTCGTGGTCGCAGGCGGCTCAGCCCAGGGCCCGACGCTGCTGGCGTATCATCGGCCAACGGGCGAGCCGCTCTGGCGGTCAGGCAACGACAAAGCCAGCTACGCTTCCCCCGTGCTGGCTACTCTCGCAGGGCGACAGGTGATCCTTTCGGCTAACGCCGCCAGTCTTACCGCCCACGATCCGAAGACGGGCAAAGTGATCCTCGACTATTCCTGGTCCACGGACAAATGGCCGAAAGCGTCGCAGCCGGTCGTGCTCGAAGACGACCGTGTGTTTCTCTCGGCCGGTTACGGGGTCGGCTGTGTGATGTTGAAAGTGCGGGCAACCGCGGAGGGTACGCTCGCGGTTGCGGAACTTTGGAAAAACTTGCGAATGAAAGCGCAGTTTAACAGCGTCGCCGCGCGCAATGGATTCATTTACGGGCTCGATGATGGTTTGCTGGCCTGTGTCGAAATCGCCACCGGCGAACGTAAATGGAAAGATGGGCGCTATGGCTCCGGGCAGACACTGCTGGTCGATGATCTCGTGCTCATCCAAAGCGAACCCGGGGCCGTGGTCCTGGCGGAAGCAAGCCCCGATGGTTTCAAGGAACTCGGCCGCCTTCGGGCGCTGAGCGCCAAGACTTGGAACCATCCGACCCTCGCCGGCCGCTACCTGCTCGTGCGGAACAGCGAGGAGATGGCTTGCTACGAACTGCCGATCTCAAAGCTCGGTAAGTAACCTCACTCGATCTCTAATGCGTGTGGGAATCGACAGGATCCTGCTGGCTGAAGTATTCCGGGCTAGAAATTCAAATGGACGGCGGCTGGGGTAAAACCGCATCGCCGCCATCCAAACGAAATCAAAGACCCTTCAGCGCCAGGGCCCAAACCACGGTGAGTAGCGCCACACGTCGTTATCCACGCGCAGATAGTTCGTGGGATCCTGGAAGTTGAACGTCTCGCGGTCGCCACCGAAGGTGAAGATCGATGGGCGCAACCCGCCCCGGCCTCCGGTCACGGCGAGCGCCTTGAAGTCGTATTTGATTTCCTCCGGGGACGTGGCGTTCCAAGGCGAGTTGCTGATGAGTCGCCAATCGTCGCCGTTGCGACTGACCCAGAGGTCCATAGGATTGGCGGGTTTGAACGGATCCGCCGGGTCCGAGCTCAAGCCGAATCCGCCGAATAGATAAATGTTATTGGCCAGCACTACGGCCTGGTGGCCGGGACGGGGAGACCAATCGGCCGCCGCGGTAACCAGTTCCCAGTTCGCGCCGTCGCGCGTGCGCCACACGTCGTTGAAGTAGGGTGGGCAGCGATCCGGGCGGTTCGTGTCGCAAAGGAATCCATCCTCACCACCGAGCAAGTAGATGTAACCGCCTTTGGCGACAACCGCGGCGCCCGCCCGCGGCGCCCAGGGCGCGTTGGTGGTCACCGGCACCCAGTTCGCTCCGTCACGTGACTTCCAGACGTCATTAAAGTAAACCCGGGCCGGCGGTCCACCGACAATGGACGAATCGTCGTTGAACGATCCGCCGAGCACAAAGATTTCATCCTTGAAGACCACGCTGCTCAGTCCGGCCCGGCCGTGCCAGGCGGTATTGGTCGTCAGGCAGGTCCAATCCCGCCCGTTCCAACTGCGCCACACGTCATTGAAGAATTCCGAAACCGGCACGAGCGGTGGATCACACGGCACGCCCGGCGGGAGGAACTCGCAGCCGGGATTCGGGATGGCATTGAAGTTTTGTCCGCCGAGTACATACATGGCGCTTCCCTTGGTCACGGCCTGAAAGTAGGCGCGCGCCGGCCAGTGACCGGGTGTTCCCTGCTCCACCAGGTTCTGCCACGACCGCCCCAGATCCCGGCTACGCCAGACGTCCCCCCAGATCACGCTGGCACCCGGCAAGGGCAGCACCGCCGGATCAATCGGTGTCCGTCCACCCATCAGAAAAAAAGTGTTGTGAAGCTCGACTACTTGCAGCCCCGCGCGCGGCGCCCACTCGGCATCGGGATTGACCTCCGTCCATTGATCACGTTGGGGCCGCGAATGCGACTCAGCCCGGTGGTCGGTGGCCGGCAGGTCACTGGCAAAGAGGGTGATTAGCGAGGTGGCCAAAGTCAGGGATTTGATTGTGTTACGCATAGCTCTTTGGTTCCGTTTTGATTTCTTGGATCAAGCATGGTTGCCCAATCTGCCTAAAGATGTTTGGGCTTCATCAAATGTCAAATGGCGGTCTGTCGGGTTGAATACGGGCGCCGCCGGATATGCGGGCTTGCGCCGTCGGGACGAAACTGCCGCCCGGCGGCGCTTTGCAGGAATACTCGCAGTCTTGATTCCCTTCCCAACCAGATGTCATACTCCGGGCAATGATTCCTGTCTGGCCGGTTCAGCGCCTGGATAGTTTTAGGAAGCGGATCAAGCGGATGCTTTCCGTTGCCGTTGGGTGTGGCGTCGCCCTCAGTGACGTCGCGCCGGTGCGTGCGGCCAGCGGGGAGGAACTGTTTGTGAAGTATTGCGCCCTGTGCCATGGCAAAGACGGGAAAGCCCAAAACCCCGCCGCGCGGAAACTTGGCGTCAAGGATTTGTCCGAAAGCAAGGCGACCGACAGCGAGATTGAAAAGCAGGTGATCGAAGGGAAGAAGGATGACCGCAGCAACCTGAAAATGCCGTCGTTCAAGGATAAGTTTACCCCCGAAGAAATTAAGTCCCTGATCGCGGTGGTGAAGAGTTTCCGAAAGTGATCCACGCTCTCCACCGCCGGACTTGTTGACTCACCCCTTGCCGTTTGTGGCACGTTGCTTTCGTACGATGCGGCAACTAACCTCGCAGCCGCAAAGCGGTTCGTAGGGCGCGCGTCTCGGCCAGTAAATCGCGCGCGGCCAGGACCACCTCGTTCGGTCCGGCCGCCACTGCGGTTGGCGGCGTGGCGGGTAATTCATCGGGATCGCCGAGGCCCGTTTCGCGAAAACTGCGCAGGCGTGCCAGAATCAGATCGCGCACCTCGTTCGCGTGCTCCACGCCATGAAAGACACCGGTATGGAGCGAGTCGGCCGGACCGTGGTGCCGGTCGTGGGCCGAGCCACCACCGCCGCCGGCGGATTCGACGCGCAAATCCGCGATGCCCAGCAGCCGCTGGATTGGGCCCTGCGAGACCATGACCTGTTGCAAATTGGCGAAACTCATCGTCATCTCCTGCACGGTCCAAACCCCGCTGCGGAGGCGCAGACTCCGGTCCGTGACCACATACCAGCGCAATTCATAATCCAGCCGCACGGCGGCGTAGGTCAGAAACAATTGGAAGAAGTAAACGGCCAAGCCCGCCAATTCCAGGAACAGGAGGAGTGGGAAAATCCATTTCGGCCAACCCGCGACCACCCGTGCCAGCCGCTCGGGCGCCGGGCCCTTCCACTTCTCGCGGCGCCGGTTGGCACTCGTGCTGGCTTGCGGGTTGGCAAAACCATTCGTGGCCACCACCGATGCGGGCGGGGCGTTGGTCGTTGTTGCCTGACGGCCTTGCGTTTTTTCCGTCGCCGTCTTGACCAGGCCGAGAAACCAGAGAGAGAAAACGATTCCAACCAGCGCGCCCACCTGCCCGCCCCCCCAGCCCAGCAATCGCAGCCGATAATAGTTCCGGCCCGCCCGGAAAACGCGCAACGATCCCGGCGCGCCAAACGGGGGCTCCGGTTCCGGTGGGACCTTCAAAACGTGCAGCAGCAGCGTGCGCAAACGGTCAAACATCCCGCCCTCCTTCGGCCGGCCGGCTGGGCGGGCGGCCCAAGGATTCCCGAATGGCGCGCAATTCGGTCGCAACTCCGCGCAACGCCAGCGTCAACTCCGCCGCGGTGGCGGCATCCAGCGCCCCGGACGCATTCGTCATAGCTTCCGCCGTGGCGGTCGGGTGCGGTTGCCGCGCGTCCTTGACCCCGCGCATTTTGGAATAGAGAAAGTCCCGCACCGCCTCGAACTGCTTCAAACCTTCGATCGTCATTTCCGCCGTAGCGCTGCCGCTGGCAGTCTGTACCTGGATGCGGGCCAGCCCCAGCCAGCGTTCGACGATGTTTGAGCGCAGGTGGATATCCTGGATGCGCGCGTAGTTCAGAATGCTTTCACGGCGAAAGAGGATGCCCCAGCGCATTGATATACCTTCGTCGGTGAACTTGTAGCGCATGGTGTGGTATCGAAACCACGCGGGTAGAATGAGAATGGGCAACAACGGTGGCACGATCAGGCACCGCAAAAAGTAGTAGGTCCAGAGCGCCGGGTCCGGGCGTTCCAAGGCGAGAATTTCTGCCTCCGTGACCGGCGGTTTCGGATCGGGCTTCATGACCATGGATTGCACCTGATTACAGGGGGTGTTTCCGGGGAAACCACTCCCTGGCGCAGGCCGAGGCCACGGGCAACACCGTGGGTTCGGTCGCGAAAAATCCACTTTTCAAAACACCCAGAAAAAAATCTTTGTCGCCAATGAGCATATCAATCGCCGTTGGCGCGAAAGTTAGAGGCTACAACCCGGCGCGGCAACCTCTTTGCTCGAAGAGGGCGGCGCTGCCTTGTGGTTCCCGTTCATCGGAACGGCGCGGCGAGGTCGAAGTTGAAGATGAGTTGCAGACCGGTGAGCAGCAGGATGGCGTAGATCACCCGCACGAAAACCGTTTCGGAAAAATGGCGGTTCAGCCACACCCCCAGCCAGACGCCAAGCGGCACCAGCGGGAAAAACTTCGCGCTCGTCAGGAGCGTGGCCGGCGTAATCAACGCCTGCGACGCAAACACCGGCAGATCCACCAGTGAACGATCCACACAGAAAAACGGCAGCTTGATCCAGTTCACGAAGGTGAAAACCAGGACGCTGGTGCCCACGAAGATTTCTTTGGGCAGGCGCTGCGGGATCAGGAACATCGCCGCCACCGGCCCGGCCCCGTGGGCAAAAGTCGAGGTGATGCCCATGCCGATGCCACACGGCAGACCGACCCGGTGATTCGGGGCGAACGCCCCCTCCGCCCGAAAGATGCGATCCTTCGCGAGTTGAAATCCCACGAAAAGCACGGCGATCAATCCGATGGCGATGTTGAGCTGGCGCGGAGAAAATTGGCCGACGAGCTGCACGCCGATCACCACGCCAACCATCACACCCGGCAACAGGAACTTCAGGTTCTCCGCGCGCCACCGGCGCCAGTAGTGGTAGAGGGAAAAAGCGTCGCCGGCACACAGCAATGGGAGCAGGATGCCGATGGCCGTCTTGGGCCCGAACGCGAGCACGCACAACGGCGTGACCAGCATCCCCAAACCACCGCCAAAGCCCGCCTTCGCGACGCCGATAAACAGCACCGCGAATCCAGCGAGCAAAAGGGCAGGCCATTCCACGTCGCGCATTCGTGTAGGTGGAGTTGTCCAGGAAAGCGAGGCAAAAGCGCGGGCCGCGGCGGCTCGAGCTGGCGCGAGGTCTTTCGGCTAGGTTAGCGGGGGGACCACGGTGGCTTTCCTCGGTCGCCCGGCTCTCCCAGGCTTTCGATGATGCCAGCGGAGGTCAAAGCCCCGGCAAACGCACCGTGAAGGTACTGCCTTGATTCCATTGGGTGGCCACTTCGATGGTGCCGCCGTGCGCTTCGACGATGGCTTTGGAAATCGCCAACCCGAGGCCCGAGTGGCCGGTTGAAACCGTGCGCGATTTGTCCGCCCGAAAGAATCGCTCGAAGAGGTGCGGCAGATCCCCGGCGACAATGCCCACGCCTGTGTCGGTCACTGTAAGTAGGTTCATGCGGCCCTCCGATTTCACCGAAACCTGCACCTTGCCGTTCTCCCGATTGTATTGAATCGCATTGGTCAACAGATTCGTGATGACTTGCGCGAGTTGCCCGGCATCGCCTTCACATTCAGCCGCGGCCAGCTCGGAAATTATTTTCACCCCGCGTTCGCCGGCGAGCGGACGGATCAGTTCGACACAATCGCGCGCGGTATCCGCCAGATCGAACCGCATGCATTTCATCGCGTCCGGTCCCGCCTCGAGTCGCGCGAGGGCCAGAAGTGATTCGGTCAACCGGCGCATCCGCTGCGCGGCGCGCTGGCAGGCTTCGAGGGTTTCGCGATACTCCGAACCGCTGCGATCCTTGTTCAATGTGCTCTGAACTTGCGTGAGAATGACCGCGACGGGCGTGCGCAGTTCGTGGGCGGCGTCGGAAGTGAATTGCCGCTGCTGCGCAAATGCAGCCTCGAGTCGGGCGAAGGTGGCGTTGAGCACGCCCGCCAGCCGGTCGAGTTCGTTGTCGGTGTTAGCCACCTTGATGCGCTGCGAGAGATCGCCGCTGGCAATCTTGGACGCCGTTGCGCTGATGTCGTCAATCGGCCGGATGGCGCGCGAAGTAATCCACCAACCACCCGCCAAGCCGAGCAGTAGAACGGCCCCGCCCACCCCCGCGAGTCGCGCGGCCACCAACCGCAACTCACTCATCTCGGTCGTGATGGATCGGCCAACCAAAACGATTTCCCCCGGCAAAGTGATGATGGACGCTTCACGAAACTCACCGCGGGTCCGGGGCGGCGGGTCAGGGAGATTTGCGCGGTTCCGTGGCTGCGGATTGGACGGCGGCAACAACTCGCTGCGGGTCGTGCGGGTCGGCGCGGCAATCGGCCCGGGGGCATTGTCCGACCGCACCAACTCCTGGCCGTCGCGTCGCCACATTATATAGTAAAAGCCGTTTGTGTCGCCGGCATCGAAGAGGTTCGACACTTGGGCTGGCAATTGAATATTCCGGGGCGGAACTTGTGGCTCACGTTCGGGCGGGCGCTTGTCAAAAGGTTCGTCAAAGGATGGGCGCGGCTCGCGGAGTGTCTCCGGCGGGCCTTCGCCCGGTCGCCCGCCGCCCCGGGGCGGGGGCCGAAGCGCCGTGGCGAGCAGGTTGACACGCCGTTGCAATTCGCCGTCAATGCGCCGTAGCTGCCGGCCACGTTCCAGTTGATACGCCGTCACGCCGAAGCCTGCCAGCACAGCCACGAGAATGAGGCCATACCAGAGCTGCAGCCGCCCACGGATGGAATCGAAAATCATGCGCCAGCCTCGATGCAATAACCGTGTCCCCGCCGCGTAGTGATGAATTCCGCGCCCAATTTCTTGCGGACATTGGAGACGTGAACATCCAGCAGGTTGGAGAGGGTGCTGTCATCCTCGTCGAAGAGGTGTTCGTACAGCGTCGTGCGCGTGACGACTTCCCCGCGGTGTAGCGCGAGAAATTCAACCAGCCCATATTCCCGGGCGGTTAATTCCACCGGCTGACCTCCGCTCGTCACCGTCCGGGCGGCGGTGTCAATGGTCACGGCCCCGAGCTCAATTCGGCTCGTGGTCTGGTTCGCACTGCGGCGAATAAGCGCCCGAAGGCGGGCAAATAGCTCCGGCAAATCAAACGGTTTTACCACGTAATCATCGGCCCCAGTGTCGAGGCCGCGCACGCGATCCCGTGACTGATCCCGGGCGGTAAGCATGAGCACGGGGGTTTTCTTCTGCTTGCGAAGTTTTTGCAACAGGGTCCAGCCGTCGAGCTTGGGCAACATCACATCGAGCACCACGGCATCGTAATCAGCGGACTCGGCTTTGAAGAGGCCGTCCTCGCCATCGGCGGCGCTGTCCACGGCGTAGCCCTCCTCCCGCAGCGCCCGCGCGAGGCTGCGTAACAGGTCCGGTTCGTCTTCCACGATCAGGATTCTCACGGGTGCGATGTCCTTCGCCGCGAGTGTGCCAGAACTTCGGCCTGAATACAGGTTGATTCGCTTTGAATCATCCGCCCAGCTTCGCACGCGCAACCTTAAGGCGAGATGAAGTCGAACGCGTCCGCCCTGCAAAAGTATTTTCAAAAACTTTTCCGCTTCACGTTGGCTTAAGGTTGGGTGGGTTACGCTGACCGCGTGAAAATAGTGCTATTTCGATCGGCCTTTAGCCTGGCGCTGGTGACTTTGCTCGCCACCGCGAGCGCCGAGCCGGCCTCGACGGCCACAGACTGGCCGCAGTTTCGCGGGCCGGGCGGGAGCGGAATCGCCGCGGGCGCCACACCGCCCACGACCTGGAGCGATACCTCGAATCTCAAATGGAAGACGGAATTGCCCGGCCCCGGCTCGTCCAGCCCCATCATCGTCGGCGAAAAAGTTTTTGTGACCTGCTGGTCGGTTTACGGGGACGGCTCGGGCGGTGGACCAGAAAATCTCAAGCGCCATTTGCTTTGCCTGGATCGGGCGAGTGGAAAAATCGTCTGGCAAAAGACGGTGGCCGCCGAGAAGGACGTGGATGCTTATGAGGGTTTCTTGCAACAGCATGGTTACGCAAGTTCGACCCCGGTCAGCGATGGGAGGAACGTCTATGTCTATTTCGGCAAGGCGGGCGCGCTGGCGTTTGATACGGACGGCAATCAACTCTGGCAGGTGGTGCTCGGCACCGATTCCAACCGCAAGCACTGGGGTTCGGCTTCCAGCCCGATTCTGCACCAGGACAAAGTCATCATCAACGCCTCGGAGGAAGCGCACGCCGTCTTCGCGCTTGACCAGGCCACTGGGAAGCAACTCTGGAAAGCGGAAGGCGCCACGCTCGAAAATGTTTTCGGCACCCCGATGCTCGCGCAATCCGGCACGCAAACCGACGTGCTGCTCGCCGTTCCGGACGAGCTGTGGGCGCTCAACGCGGACACGGGGAAGTTGCGGTGGTATGTCGAAACCGGTTTGAGTGGCAACATCGCGCCCAGCGTGGTGGTCGGCGACGGGATGGCCTACGCCTTCGGGGGATTCCCCAAGCTGGCCGCGGTGGCCGTGCGGCTCGGTGGCAAGGGCGACATGACCAAGACCAACCTCGCGTGGTCCAGCTACAACAGCAGCTACGTGCCCACGCCGGTTTTGCAGGCCGGCAAACTCTACTTCGCCAGCGACGCCGGTTTCGCGACCTGCCTCGACGCAAAGTCCGGGGAACTGGTGTTCAAGGAGCGCCTGCCCGGAGCTTCGGCCAGCGGGCGCGGAAAACCATTTTACGCGTCAGCCGTGTTGGCGAATGAAAATGTTTATGCCGTTAGCCGGCGCAACGGCACGT
>JANOHH010001360.1:0-2949 GCA_031406395.1 Verrucomicrobiota bacterium
GATACCGCCCCATTGCGTAGACCGCAAAGGCAAGCACGGCCCAACTGACCGGTGGCCACAAGAGCTTCGGGCGGGGATTCAACCACAGGCGCGCGAGCCAAAGCAAAAGCACCCCGAGCGTTAGTGCCTGGATCACCAAGAATTCCTGGACGCGGACGGCCCCGAGCGCCAGGGGGCCGTAAACCAGGATGACGAGCACCAGACTCAGAATGCCACGTTCGCACCAGCGATCCAGGACTTCGCGTTTCATGACGTGAAACTCACTTTGATTGAAGGTTCATTCGCTTCGCAATGGATCAGCTGCCCGTCGCTGTGGCGCAAATCTCATGATCCTAGGGAAGCTAGAATCTGCTCGGCGGCCTCCCGCGGATTCGGCGCGGCATGGATGGGCCGGCCAATGACCAGCCAGTTTGCGCCCGCCTGCAAAGCCGCTCGCGGTGTGAGCGTGCGCTTCTGGTCGTCGGCCTTTTCCGCGCCAGTGCGAATGCCGGGCGTGACCAGTTGCAGGGTCGCCGGTAAAATTTGCCGCAAGGCAGCCAGCTCCAGCGGTGAGCAAACCAAGCCGCGCAAACCCGCTTTCGCCGCCAATTGCGCCAGCCGTTCGACTTGCTGGCCCACATTTGGTGCGCAGCCGATTTCTGCCAGCGAGCCGGCATCGTGACTCGTGAGCACGGTTACCCCCAGCACCAGCGGGGCAGTGCGACCAAGCTGCTGGGCTGTCTGTTGAGCGGATTGCTCGGCAGCCCGCATCATTTCGCTGCCGCCACTGGCGTGCAGCGTGAGCATCTGCACATCGAGCCGGACGGCGGCGGCGACGGCTCGGGCGACGGTGTTGGGGATGTCGTGAAATTTCAGATCGAGGAACACCGCCGCACCCGTGGCGCGGACGCGCTTAACGATGTCCGGCCCGGCACTGGTGAACAGTTCCTTGCCGATCTTGAACGCGCCGACGGCTGGCGCGATTTCCTGCGCGAGCTTCAGCGCCTCTTCCGCCGTCGGCACATCGAGCGCGGCGATGATGGGATTATGCGTCATGCGGGTGGCAGGCTAAGGAAACCCGCGCCGGGTTCAAAACAATTTCCCGAGGCGGAGGATTATTTCACCGGTGTTCGCCAACCACCACTGAACCATGGTGGTCAAATCCACTTTGGCCGTGAGCAGCGGCAGGCCGACCAGCAATACGAGGATGTTGCCGAGAAAAATCACGACGGCGGAAAATAGGTAGCCCTGACTCGTGATGTCCGATTGCCGGGTCTGCAGGACCTGCGCCGTGAGCGTAACGTGAAAAGCATAAGCCGCGCCCACGAGCAGATGAAACCACACGAAGTAACTCTGCCAGTTCCAGATCAGATGGCCGACTGCGAATAGCGCCACGACCAGTCCGACGTAAAGCGGGAAGAAATAGGGGGCGAGCGCGATGAGAAAATTGGTCTTGTCCACGATCACGTGGCCGCCCGCGGCTGACGCTTTGAATTTCTTCACCCGGCCCCCAAAAATCCAGACCCAGAGCACGTGCGTGAGTTCATGGCCGACGACGTAAATCCACATCGGCTTGGGCAGCAGCAGATAGATTGTAACCCAGCAAGCAGCCCCGGCGAGAATTGGCACGAGGGTTACGTCCGCGCCGCCGCAGGCGCGCATCACCCTGCCAAGCGTCACCGCTGCGCCCACACACACCGGCAGCAGCAAAACGGCAATGATCATTTTCACCCACTTCGGCACGAGCAGAGTGTTTTTGAAAAGGCCCCGAGCAGCGAGCGAAATTGGCAGGCGAAACGCCGGTGCGGGCGGGCATCGGCGGCCGGCTTGACAGCGCTGCTCAGGGAAATCCTGCTCCCAGCCCCGCAAGGTTCCTGGCTTCGCTTCTGACCAAAAGATTGAAGGGTTCATCCGTTTGGATCGGGTTGGTTCGGGTCGGATTCGGTTTGACTGGGTTTGACTGGGTTTGACTCGGGCGCCGTGGGGGTTGTTTCGGCTGCCGCGGGAGCGCGAAGGCGTCTTCGAAAGCTTGCCGTACATCCGGCCATTCCGCGACCTCGACGGTTCAGCATTTTTTCTCCCCTTAGGCGAACCCAGCCGCCCAGACGCGAATTTAGCCGAACAATTTTGCATTCAATTCCCGTTTTTTGATTTGTCCGGTTCATCCTCGCCCGATTTTGGACGATCCCAACCAAAGAGCATGGCATGGACCCGTTTTAGTTTCTCGTCATGACTCAAGCAGGTATCATCTCCGATCACGGACAGATACGCGCGCATACGAGGCAATTCCTTCTGGGATGCGGCGGTGGCTTCATAATCAAAGTATCGTTCCGCCAGCTTTAGCCGCGCTCGCCGGATGTCATTGTCCTCGCTCTCCAACAGCAACCGGGTGAGGGACGCCAACTGCTCCAACTGCTCTGGCTGCTCACCCGCGAGCTTCAGGACGGCCTTCCCCACGAGCTTCACCGCCGCCGTCCGCAGACAGTCCGTGCTCACCGGCAGGTCATTCAATTCGCTGGCGGCCAGCTGGGCCACCGCCAGCTCCGCCACCTGCCGTTCCCGCGCCCGCCGCCGGTAATACCGCCCCAGGCTCGCAATGGTGGCTTCCAGGCCGAATTCCTTTTCGACGCGCTCCAGCGTTTTCGCGTACCCAAGGTTTTCGTCAAACAACCACTCTTCCAACGTCTCGCGCTGCTCCGGCGTGAGCTGGTTCCAGGTCGAATCGTCGCGGAGTTTTCTCATGGGTCGATTTCTGATATGCGGTTCAGACGCGGGTTGGGAGTTGCCTTAAGGACGTTGAGCCAGAGTATTCACCCGCCTCGCCAATCCCTCTTGCTCCCGGCTTATGCGATCCACTTGCACATGAACGTTCTTGCAAAACTCCGTGCCTTGCCGCAGCGCGCCCAGGATGGCGTCCGACTGCTGTTTCAGTGCCCCGGTGAGCGCGGCCAGTGCCGGGCGCAGATCCAC
>JANOHH010000007.1:0-3252 GCA_031406395.1 Verrucomicrobiota bacterium
ATTTGATGGATTTGACAATCCACTCCCCCGGCACTTCCCCCAGCCACTCCACCCCACTGTCCTTGTACTCCGGGTATCGCGGGAAACTCATGCGCTGACCAAAGAATCACGCATGTGCTGACGGTGCGTTCATGGGCAACACGGCAAGCCGTAGTCCCATGGCTCTGAGAATGGCAGAGAGGCTGCTCAGTGCCGGGTTGCCTTCGGGCGACAAATCCGCACCGTGGTAATAGGGGGCCGGCGGCGGGGAAACAGTCCCCCCGCCTTCCAAGGAGGGCAACTGATAGGGCGTGCTGACCCGGGTAGCCCCGATGGCAAGCGCCCCGGAATCGTGAACGGCGACGTTCATGTAATTGAACGCCGACTCCAAACCCCAGCGCACGTTTTTGTTTCTGCCCAGTTCGCGATTGTAGGTGAGCTCAAAGCCCAACTCCGGATTTTCATTCGGGGCGGTAACCGAACTGCCCGCGGAGGAAGTCGTGTGCATCACGATCGTGCCATCGCCCGGCACCTGGCTGGCACTGTCGTAGCCCCAGTAACGGGTGTAGCCCAGCAGATTGCCCGAAGAATCCGTGAGCACGTAACCGTCGTCATAGTTGAAGGGCGCGCCATCCGGCGTGGTGCGCAAACCGGCTGGCGAAGGAAACGCACCGACATTCTCGAAATCCACCGTGACATTGAATGCCATGCGAAAACTCGCGCCGAAGTGATTGCGCGACTCCGCCACGGGCGGTTCGAGTTGCCCGGGGGCGGCCGACAAGCTTCCGATCAAAGCGGCGGGGAGCAAAGCGCGTTTAAACAGACGAGTGGGTTTCATAATGTTAGCGTGATCGGGTTACGGCAGAAGGAGCACGCGATAGAACCGCGTGGATTGCAACCCCGGCGCGCTCTCGGTTTTGGGCAGGCCGTTGTCAATCCATTGCAGCCAATTGCCATTGCCCGTAACGGCCGGGTACGCAGATTTCCAGGTGACAAGATCGGAACTGTATTGAACGGAGTAAACGCGGTTCGAAAGCGTGGCGAACTCCAACATGAAAGTTCTGTTCCCCAGCATTCGACCTTGGTTGATGTGCTGAACTACGCCCGAAGGTGCGGTCAACTCGGCAGCGGGCGTGACTAACTCCGGTTGCAGGATCGGATTGGGTGCGATGCGCAGCGGGGAATAGAACTCAATGACCATGTCCACATAACTACCCGGTGGCACCGCCGCGCGGGTTTGGACGTAGGGCACGTTGTTCGTGAGCCCAGAGCGATTACGGACTGTGATCGCGGGGATATTCGTCAGGTTCAGCACGCAGACCCGCACCGCATTCAGAGCCGAATAGGTTGGGTTAGTAATCCGCACCCGCATCTCGAAGAAGTCCGTCTGTGGATTGTAGTGCAGCGCGCTCAGGATGGTCAGCGGTGGGCGCTGGATGACCGAGATGGATACTGGCGACGACACTCCCGTTGCATCGCGATTGTCCGTGGCCTTGGCGTAATAAGTGTAACTGCCGACGGGCAGGTTGGTCAGCACCGTGAAGTACGGTTCGCCGCTGGTCGCCTCGCTAAGTTTGTTTGTGCCCGTAAAGAATTCCACCTTGGCGACGCTACCGTCGGGATCGTGGGCGTCGGCTAAAAGCGTAAAACTGGCAGGGGCGAAGAATACCGCGCCGTTGGTTGGACTGGTGATGGCCACGGTGGGGGGGCCGTTCACGGCAATCGAAAACGTTTGCGGTGCCGACGTGTCCCCTCCGCCGTTGGCTATGCCACCATCATCCTGCGCCATTACCGTCACGGTGGCGATGCCGTACCGATCCAGTGCCGGTGTGTACCTCAAAGTCCCGTCGGCACTCACGGCGGGAGGCACGGCGAACAGAGCGTTGTTGTCGTGGTTGATGCGAAAGGTCACGTTCTGGCCGGCTTCGTCGGTCGGACCCGGACTGATATCGTGCGCCCACTGTGGCACGGTCTGCGAACCAGCGTTTTGCTGGATCAATTGGTTCGCTCCCTGGATGAACGACGGCTCGTCATTGACGGGCAGCACGGTGATGGTAGCCGGGAGCACCGCGATGTTCGTAACACCGTCGGAGACGCGGAATTGGAAACTATCAATTCCATTGTAGTTGGTACGGGGTTGAAAGGTTAAGTCACCGTCACGTAGCAGGTGCAAAAGCCCATGAAGCGTGTCGGACACGAGCGATACACTCAAGGCGTCTCCATCTCGATCGCGCAGGCCGGCCAGGAAAGCTGCCGCGGAAACGCGCAATGTCTGGTCCTCGTAGACGGTGAAGTTTTTGCCCGTCCAATTGTTGGTATCAGGCGGGTCATTCACGGGCGTGACATGGATCGTTACCGTGGCCACCGCCGAGTTCGTCAACCCGTCCCACGCCTGGTAGGTGAAACTGTCGACGCCGTTGTAGTCGTTTGTCGGGGCGTAAGTGAAACTGCCATTTGAGTTCAAGCTAAGCGCCCCGTGAACGGGATTGCTGATCACCACCGCGCTCAATAAGTCGCCATCCGGATCCGTGTCGTTGCTCAACACACCCGGCGCGACAAGGGTCAGTATCGTGTCTTCCGCGATGGTGTAGTCGTCATTGTTCGCCAGTGGCGCGTCGTTGAGATTGCTGATGGTCAGGGCGACGGTGGCAATGTCCGAATCGAGCGAACCATCGTTGGCCCTGTAGGTGAAGGAGTCGGGGCCGAAATAGTTGGTGGCCGGGCGGTACGTGAATCCGCCGCTGGGATTCAAGGTCAACGTGCCGTGCGCAGGTTGCGTCACGATGATCGCGGTAAGCGGATCGTTGTCCGGATCGCTGTCATTGGCCAGTACGCCTGGGGCGGCGATGCTCAGAAGCGTATCCTCGGCCAGGCCGTAGGTGTCATCGTTCGCCAGTGGCGCGTCGTTGAGGTTGGTGATGGTCAACGAGACAGTGGCGATGCCCGAATCGAGCGAACCATCGTTGGCCTTGTAGGTGAAGGAGTCGGGGCCGAAATAGTTGGTGGCCGGGCGGTACGTGAATCCGCCGTTGGGATTCAAGGTCAGCGTGCCGTGCGCGGGTTGCGTCACGATGATCGCGGTCAGCGGATCGTTGTCCGGATCGTTGTCATTGGCCAGTACGCCTGGGGCGGCGATGCTCAGAAGCGTATCCTCGGCCAGGCCGTAGGTGTCATCGTTCGCCAGTGGCGCGTCGTTGAGGTTGCTGATCGTCAACGAGACGGTGGCGATGCCCGAATCGAGCGAACCATCGTTGGCCTTGTAGGTGAAGGAGT
>JANOHH010000012.1:0-2957 GCA_031406395.1 Verrucomicrobiota bacterium
CCTTGGACCTCGGCGACATTGACGCCGAGTGGCTCATTTACGACGCCAACGCGCCGGGTGATAACTACATGCTTTTCGACAATTACCGCGTCACCGCCGAGGCGCTTCCGCAAATGGAATTCCTCGGCCGCACCGGTAAAGGCTGGGTGCTGCTGCGCGGTTTTGGGCCCGACGGCTCGCGCTGGGCCGTGGAGGGGACGACGAATTTGCTCAATTGGACGTCCCTCAAGACGAATGTGGTTTCCGGTGGCTATTTTGACATGTTCGACATGACGGCGGTGGGCCTAAACCAACGATTCTATCGAGCGCGACTTGTGCCGTAAGCCGGGCGCCGGATGCAGCGGGGGCAGATTTAGAGTGGGAGTTTTCGAATAATAACCAACCTTGAACTCGCAAGTGCGGGATTGGGGGCCGGCGCTCGAATTCTCAACGGACCACGACGGTCGCGTTCGCCGGTTGTAGCTGCAGCCGATTCCCGTTCACGCGACGCGGCACGAGCAGTGACAATTGGACGCGGTCGCCGACCTGCTTGTTGCCAATGGCATTCGCGGCGTTCACCAAATGCTTGACCGGAATGCCGTCAATGGCCAGTAACAGAACACCCGTCTGGATTTGCGCCCGCGCTGCCGGGCTGCTCTTTTCCACGTCGCCTACCAGCAGTCCTTCTCCCGGATTGAGCTGGAACTGGGGGGCATTTGTCCTGGTCAGCGTCTGAGCGTTCAGGCCGAACCGGCGTTGCAGCAGGAGTAGCAGGAGATTTTCCATCGGCGTCAGCTTGGCGCTGAGGGTGCGGCGCGCGCCATTTTCCAGGATTGTCAGGCTCGCCCGATGATCCGCATTGGCGTCCATCAACCGGTTGAAGTCCACCAAACCGCGGACAGGTTTGCCATTCACTTCGACAATTTCCTGCCCGACGCGCAGACCCGCATTATCCGCCGGGCTGCCCGTCTGTACTTCCCGCACGGTGAGGGGGTACGGCGCGCCTCGCAAGCGCGCTCCGAACCAAAGGGAGGCAGTAAACTCAAGCGTGAAGAAATCTGACAGAGCGGCGGAAATTTGCTTTACCGGAATGGCGAAGCCGAGGCCCATGCCTTGATCCTGACCGTAGATCGCGACGTTGATGCCGATGAGCTCGCCACGCAAGTTAATGAGGGGACCGCCGCTGTTGCCGGGGTTGATGTCCGCATCGGTCTGCAACCAATCCGGATAACCCAGGGTCTGATTGCCCGACATGGTGCGCCGGTTTTTGGAACTCAAGATGCCGCGCGAAACCGAGCCGCCGAGGCCGAACGGATTGCCGACGGTGATCACGGTCTCCCCAAGCAGGAGGTCATCGTCCTTGGCCAGGCGGATGGGTTTGAATGGCTTGTCCCCCGGCCGGCGAACAATTTTCAGCAACGCCAGATCCTTTTGGGACATCCAGATGAGGCGCTGGGCCTCGTACTCCCGCCCGTCCCAGAGTTGTACCTGAATCCGGGTCGCGTCTTCGATCACATGATTATTTGTCAGGATGTATCCGTCCTCACCACCTTCGTCAATAATTACACCCGAGCCGATATTCTTTTCCGCCGCCTCCGGAACGCTAATGGTCGGATAGAACCGGCGCATCGCTTCCATATAACGGCGGGTCGCCTCGTTGATTTGCACCTGCCGCGACGTGGCGATGTTCACTACACTCGGCATCACTTGTTCCACGGCCACGACCGTGGCATCGCGACGGACATCGGTTTCCACTGCGGCAGGCGTGGGTTGCGCCAGCAGCCCGACGAAGCCGGCGAGGAGCCAGATCTGGAAAACCCACGCGCGGCCAAACTGCCCAGCCGCAGAGATGGTTGGCAGTGGCAGTTTCCTTTCCATTTCAACAGACAAATTCATTTGGTTCCTCAATTCCGACGCTTGACTTTGCGAGAGGTTCAGCGCAAAAGCAATCCTGCTTGAACCCGCTTGCCAACAGTTTCTACGCCAACTGGCGGATGCGCCACGGGCTGGCGGCCGCCTTCCAAGACGCGTCGGATGCCCCGCCCGAAAAGCTGCTCCAGGCCATTTGGCAGCAGCAGCGTCTGCGCCGCGATGAACTGCGGACCTTGGACGGCCAAAGCGTTCGCGTGCTTCACCCTGGTTTTGCCAACGTCGAGGGCGGGCCGGATTTCCACGGCGCCGTTCTGCAATTCGGCGAAGCCGCATCCGTGGTTGGCGACATCGAGGTGGACCTGCGAACGAGCGGCTGGCGCGCTCATGGGCACGATCAGAATCCCACGTTCCGCAACGTGGTGCTCCATGTCGTCTGGGACGCTGACCACGCCGTGAGCGGTGCCGCAACCCTCCCCCTTTGCGCCGCCCTGGACTCGCCCATCGCCGAATTGAGTGCGCAACTCGAACACGCGTCGTTGCGCGTACTCCCGGAGACTTTACGAGGTCAATGCGCCGCACCCTTGCGTGAGCTGTCAATTGCGGCGCTGACAGAATTGCTGCGCGAGGCGGCCCACGTCCGGTTGCAGAACAAGGCGGCGACGTTTCGCGCGCGCGCCCAGCTCGTCGGCTGGGAGCAACCGCTGTGGGAAGGTTTGTTCCGCGCACTCGGGTACAAACACAACATCTGGCCGATGCATTGTCTGGCCGAACAACGCGCACGCTGGTTGCCGGGGGTGGATTCACCGCTGGCCCTTCAGGCCCGACTGCTCGGCCTGAGCGGATTGCTGCCAGCAGAGCTGAGTCACCGCCCGACGGGGGCCGATGATTATTTGCGCCAGGTCTGGGATTGCTGGTGGCGCGAGCGCGAGGGGTTTGTGGATTGCGCGCTGCCGCGCAGCCTCTGGCGTTTCCATGGCCTGCGCCCCGCGAATCATCCGCAGCGACGGCTCGCATTGGCAGCTCATTGGGCCCATTCCGGCGATCTGGCCGCCCGCATCGAACGTTGGTCTGCCAAGGTCATTCCAGATAGGAAACTCCTCGATTCG
>JANOHH010000027.1:0-2376 GCA_031406395.1 Verrucomicrobiota bacterium
AAGGCAAACCACAGAAAAAACAAGACAGGCGGCGCGAAAAAAAGGAATTGCCCGGCGGTAATCCGAATGCCATCGAATGACTTGCGAACCGTTCGTGTTGGGCGGGATGCGAGACAAGATTCGATTGGGCAGAGTTTAGTATGGAAACATCGACCAGCCAATATTGATCATCCAACGGATCAGCGGCTACCCCTCTGGCTCTTGGGCGTTGGAGATTCAGCGTTCGATGTTATCTCTTCTCCAGTGTTCCGTTCTTTACCTCCCACCGCTGCAACTCCCGGCCCAGTTCACGCGGCCAGTTTTCCTTGGTGCAGGTCATGAAGACCTGGCCGCTGGTTTCACGAGCGCGTTCGAGCAACGGCAGCAGGCCGCTGCGGCGTTTTGCGTCCAGTTCGCCCATCACGTCGTCAATCAAGAGCACCGGTGCGCTACCGTGCAGGCCCGTGAGGTATTCGGCCTGCGCCATCTTCAGCGCGATGGCAAGCGTTCGCTTCTGGCCTTCGCTGCCGAAGTGCGCGGCAGATTTTTCGTTGAGCAACAATTGCAGGTCGTCACGGTGCGGCCCGATGAGCGTGCTGCGATACCGACGTTCGCGCTCGCGAACCTGGGCCAGTTCCACCGCGAAATCGTCCTTCACGCCCGGTTCGTAGGCGATGCGCAATTCTTCGGCGTCGTGGGAAATCCGCCGATAGGCCAGCCGTGCGAGGGGTGAGAGTTTGGGGATCAATTCGCGCCGCTGCCGAATGAGCTCGTTGCCCAATTTCACCAATTCCTCGGAGAAACCATCGAGCGAGGCGGAGTTGGGAGCCGATTGCTTGAGCAGGGCGTTGCGCGAACGGACACAGTGCATGTAACGCTGAAGCAACGCGAGGTAGCCGGGCTGAGTCTGCGAGAGCAGCAGATCGAGAAACCGTCGCCGCGTGCGGCTGGTGCCCTTGACCAGCTGTAAATCTTCGGTGCAGAACACCACGGTGCGCAGCGTGCCGAGGTAATCCCCGAGTTTTTTCACGGGCCGGCCATCGAGCGCCAGATTCCGCTCGCGTGCCGACCAATACATTTTGATCTCATGTTCCACCAGCCCAACCGCCTTGCCACCCACGAAATAACCCTTTTGCCCGTGCCTGATCATCTGCGCGCTGCCCACCCCGCGAAAGGAGCGGAGCGTGGCCATCAGGTAAATCGCTTCGAGGATGTTGGTCTTGCCCTGTGCGTTGTCGCCGAGCAGCAGGTGAAAGCCGGGCGCAAAATCAGCGTCCATCCGCAAGTAATTGCGGAAGTCGCGGAGTCGGAGATGCGCCAGATGCACCCCCAAAGCATGTGGCGCGGCGTGCAAGCCGGCGAGGTTTTTTCGCTCCGGGAGCGCCGGCAGCTTGCCGAGAGTCTAAAACCTACCGCCAGCACGCCGGTGCGGATGCCGGTGCTCCCAGTTGCCTGCGGCGAAAGCCAAAAAGCATCAGGTAAACGAACTTCCGCTGGCGCTGGTAATCAAGTTCGGCGAATAATGTTCGGGTGCTCCGGGATTCAATAGCTCACCGCGGATTGATCTTCGCTTGGTGTTGCATCGCCTCAGTGGCGGGTGTGATTGCCGCTCCAGTCAGACCCAACGTCGTCTTCATCATCTCGGACGATCAGGCGTGGAATGATTACGGGTTCATGGGCCATCCGCACATTGCCACACCGGCGCTCGACCGCCTCGCCGCGCAATCGCTCGTCTTCGAACGCGGTTATACCCCCGTGGCGTTGTGCCGGCCGTCGCTGGCGAGCATCGTGACCGGGCTTTATCCGCATCAGCACGGCGTCACCGGCAACGATCCCACGCTGCCGGATCCGGGCGTCAACGCCATGGCCGCCCGTGGGGATGCAAAATTTGCGCACTATTACGAAACTGTCATCAACAACTTCGCGCGACAGCCAAACTTCGTGCGCGATCTCGTCTCGGGTGGTTACGTAACTTTGCAGACCGGCAAATGGTGGGAAGGCGACCCGATCAAGACGGCCGGCTTCACCCATTCGATGACGCAAGGCACGGCCAAAGGCAGCCGGCATGGCGATGCGGGGCTCGCCATTGGGCGCGAAGGGTTGGAGCTGATTTGCAAATTCATCGCGGAGGCGGGCGGCCAGCCGTTTTTCGTCTGGTATGCGCCGATGTTGCCCCATGCACCGCACACGCCGCCGGAGGATTTGTTGCAAAAACACCTCAAGCTCGCACCCAGTGAACCGGTTGCGCGCTACTGGGCGTGTGTGGAGTGGTTTGATCGCACCTGCGGCGAACTCCTTGATTACCTCGACCGCCGCGGGCTGCGAGAAAACACCATCATCTTTTACACCACCGATAATGGCTGGATTCAGAATCCCGGGAAAGCGAACCAGTTTGCC
>JANOHH010000058.1:0-10316 GCA_031406395.1 Verrucomicrobiota bacterium
CACCAACCCGCTCGCCTGCGCTCTCCCGATGGCAAAGGAAATGTCCGAACGCGGACACAGCCCGCTAATGCTGCTCGCCGTCGCAACCGAAATGAGCGAAGCATCTAACAGTGATTCGGGAGCAAGTTGCGGTCTATCACGGCTGACATAGGAGTGGTTTAGTTCGGGCTTCCCTTCGTGTCAACAAAGGTTTGTAGCTTTTTCACCCATGAATATTGAACCGGGAAAAACCGCACGCCGGCTGGGCACGCTGGTCCCGAATCCCAAGGCCAGGCTCCGGGATCAGTTTCGCGAGGTGTGCCGGTTCAAATACTTCAGCCCGCGGACGGAGGATTCATACTGGCAGTGGGTGGTGCGGTTTCTGAAGTTTCATCGCAAACCGATTGGCAGGGCCAAGGAACCGGCACCTCACCCGCAATCCCAGGAGCCACCCTCACCCCCAGCCCCGCTCCCAACCGGATTGGGCGAGGGTAGCGGCGGGCCGGTCGCGGCGGACGGAGTGTCGCGCCCGACCCAAGCAGGCTGGCGGCATCCGAAGGAGTTGGGTGGGCCGGAGGTGGCCGCGTTTTTGTCGGACCTCGCGAACCGGCAAGGGGTGGCCGCTGCGACCCAGGCGCAGGCGTTGAACGCCCTGGTTTTTCTATACCGCGAGGTCTTGCATGTGCTGGTCGCGGAGATTGGCGAGTTTGAACGGGTGCGGCGGCCGGCGCGGTTGCCGGAGGTCTTGTCCCGCGCAGAGGTAAAGTTGGTGCTGGCGGCGGCGACGCCGGAATATCAACTGCCGTTGCGATTGTTGTATGGGACAGGGCTGCGTTTAATGGAGTTGTTGCGCCTGCGGATCAAAGATGTGGATTTTGACCGGAATCAAATCATGGTTCGATCCGGGAAGGGACAAAAAGATCGGGTCACAGTCTTGCCGGAAGTATTGAAAGCGGAGTTGCGGGCGCATCTGGAGAAATGGCGGTTGGAGCATCAACGGGAACTGGAGGTCGGGCGCGGGGAAAGTTCCTTGCCGGAGGGTGTGGCCAAGTAGTATCCGGGCGCGGCCAAGGAGTGGGTGTGGCAATATGTTTTTCCGGCGGCGGGTTTGGCCCTGGCGCGCGGGAACGCTCATCCCGCCTGGCTGCGGCATCACTTGCACGAAGATACGTTGCAGCGCGGGATGAAAGCCGCGGTGCGGCGGGCGAAGATTGCCAAGCGGGCGACTTGCCACACGCTGCGGCATTCGTTTGCCACACACTTGCTCGAAAGCAACACCGACATCCGCACGGTGCAGGATTTACTCGGACATAAAGACGTGGCGACGACGCAGATTTACACCCACGTCATGCAAAAGCCGGGACTGGGGGTGAAAAGTCCGTTGGATGCTTAATTGGAAAGCGGGAAACTTTCCAAAAATTTCCCCGGGGGTTTTTCCGATATCGAAAATGCAGGGTGACTGGAGAGGGGGTATCTAGTTCATGCTCAAGCCTGCCGGAGCGGGCTGCCGGGGTGGGCAGGGCGGTCACGGTCGCCAGTCGTGGGCTTGGGAGTCACAAACACCGCTCCGAAAGCCTGGGCCGCGGGTGCCATGGCTTGCGCCAGCGGATCTGCAAACACACCGGGAGCGCTGCCGCGAACCCACGATCAACACCGAGAAGGATACCAACGCGAAACGCTATCGTTTGCCCTCGGCGTCATTGCCGATTCTTGGCGATTTGTCATGACTGGACGTTATGACTTTGACATTTGGGAAGGAGCAAGCCGCGATGAAACCATTGATTCTATTAAAAATGGTGCGCGATACAGGGTTCGAACCTGTGACCCCTACCGTGTCAAGGTAATGCTCTACCACTGAGCTAACCGCGCACTGACCGACGAAAGGATGCCGAGCAGGCCGCCCATTGGCAAGGGGGAAGACAGCAGGATGCCGCACGGCGGCTAGCCGCTAATCAACGCGCAAGAAGAGGCCTTTTAAGTAATCCGCTTCCTTGAAGCACGCAGCATGATCCGGCGCGTGGCGGGTGGTTTTCAATTCAGTGAACTTTCGCCCCGACATTCCCGCCACCATCCGGACCGCACTGAAAAACTCATCCGCGCTCACGTGCGCCGAACACGAACAGGCAACGAGAATTCCGCCCGGTGACAAATGCTGAAGGCCGTCGTTCGCCAGCTTGCCGTAGGCTCGAATGGCCCCGGCCCGTTCCGTCTCGCGCTTGGCCAACGAGGGCGGGTCAAGGACGATAAAGTCAAACCGGCGGTCCGGATTTCCTGCCAACCACGCGAATGCGTCCGTTTGAATGGCTTCATGGCGGCAGCGTGCAATCGCTGGCTCGCCTTGGTTCAGCGCAAAGTTTCGTTTCGCCGATTCCAGCGCGTACGGGCTGATGTCCAGATCCGTCACCGAATTGGCGCCGCCGCGCGCAGCGTAAAGCGAGAACCCACCCGAAAAACTGAACGCGTTCAAAACGGTCCGTCCGCGCGCCAGGGATTCAACCAACCGCCGGTTTTCCCGCTGGTCGAGAAAGAAACCCGTCTTCTGACCACGCACCACCTCCGCTTCAAACCGGAGTCCCGATTCGAGGAAAATTACTGGAGCGTCGGCATCCGGCCCGACGCTTTTCGGCCATAGGAATTCACCATCGCGGCGGGTCGGAGACTGGCGCTGCAGATTCCGGCTCAACCGGAGGACCATCTGTTCCGGCGCGAGTCGTTGCCGAATCAATTCCACCACGGCATCCAATCGCGCCAACCACGCCGCAGTGTAAATCTTCAATACCAGCGTGTTGTCATATCGATCCAGCACCAACCCCGGCCAGCCATCGCTCTCGCCGTTAATCAACCGATAGCCCGTCGTGCGCTCGTCGAATAATCCGTCCCGCCGGCGCACGGCGATGTCCAGTCGTTCCGTCCACCAAGAAGCATCAAGGGTCACCGGTTTACCTGTGTGCAGAACACGCACGCGAATTGGCGAGTCGGGATCGAAAAAACCCACAGCCAGAAAATTGTCTTTGCGATCATAGATCACCGCGAGTTCGCCGGCCACGCCTTGGCGATTCTGCTCGCGGACACTCTCGGCAAAAACCCAGGGATGACCGTTGCGCACGATGGTTTCCGCCGTCGCCGTGATGCGAAGACGGAGACGGATCGCCGGGGAACTGGCGGGCGCGATTTTTGATTCTCGCATTGGTGGTTTTTTTTGTCAGGTGAGACACTTCAGCAAACGCTGCTGCGCGACTCGCTCGGGCCAGCAAGTGCTTTTTCGGTCAATCGCCTCCGCGGTCGTCACGGCGGGCCCGCGGGCGGTTTTGGGGTGGCTTCCGTTGACAGATCGCCCCATTTCCGGCGGACCAGATAATCCAAACCGAGCGCCATGCCGTTGCGATGCGGCAGAGTGTAAATAAACCCGGTCAATAGGCCAACCGCTAGAACGTAAAGCCAAAACGAACTCGGAATGTAGAGGCGGAAGTAAATCAGGATGATCAGCGGGAAGATAAAAAGCGCGCGGTCGATCGCAACCAGATACGCCCACAAATCGCCCTGGTCCGGCAAATACTCCAAACCACAATCCGAACAGCGGTCATGCAATTTGACCCAACGCTGAAATACACGGCCTTCTCCGCACTGAGGACAGCGTCGGCGAAGCCCGCGGCCAAGCACCGTTCGTAAATGTGGCATGGGTTTATTCATCAGCAGCGCTAGCCAAGCTACTGGTAATGGTTCGCGTCTGTCAAATAGCCCTGGGCCCAAGACCGGCATGCGCCCCAGCTGGTCACGCGATCCTCGTTTTGAAAGCCGGCGCGCGAAGCCTGAAGCGCATTACCCCCATCGGCAACGCCGCCGTCGCTCGGTTCGCGCAAACCGTACAACCTGCCAATGACCGTGGACTGGCCCGAAACGTTCGGCCCGGGAAAACGAAGATCGAACCCCTGGCCACGGCGAATAAAACATGATCGACGGCCGTGAAATGTCCGCAGCGTTTCGTGAGGGTTTCGCAGGCAATCATGGTCGCTGAAACGCGGTGAGATCCTCTTCTTGATAGCTAAGGCCCTGCTCGGCCAGAGCCTCGCAGAGCTTTTGTATTCTTCGGTCTTTGCCTAGAGTTCTCGTCAGAGGAAACCGACGGCCAGTCTTGTTCTCTTCAAGGTTCAATTCGCAACCCACATCGTCAGAGAGCGAGTAAATTTGTAATTTCAAAGTAACCGCGGTAAGTGCAAGGGTTTCACGATGCCGCGGAAGCTCAATCTTTCCCGAGTCAAGGTGGATGCGGAATAGATCGCCCGCCGCCGCTTCTTGATGCGTCTTATACCAGTTCATTGCGACAAGCCCGAGGGCGGTTGGAATCATGATGCCAAAACACAACCAATGTTTGGTCCACCAGAACATAACAGTTCCAAAAATCAAACATGCGAGCGAGCTAATCCCGGCGGCCATCCAACCCGATCTGGTGTTGAATCGCACTCGCAGCACCCCATTGTCCGGGTAGTTTTCGAGAAACACCCAATTGTCGTACTGGTGTTGCAGCGGCAACTTTTCGGTTGGCAAGGAGAGTTTGGGTTTCATTCAGCATTGTCCATCCATGGTAAATCCGCTTCCAGCAGTGGTTCTATTTTACGCGCCTCGCCTTCTTCGCCGCCGGGGTCAGAGCGAGATAGTTCTCGTTCGTGACGACTTTTCGGCCGCTTTTCTTTTCCAGTTCACGACGGGCGTTGCCAGCCACTTTGCCGCCGGCGTGCGCGGCTTGTTTATTTTGCGGGAAGCCTTGGGTGTCGCGGGTGCGGGCAATTTCCGTGGTGGCGGCTTCACCTCGCCCCGTTAGATAGTTCCGCATCCGCGTCTTGAGGTAGCGTTTGCCCCAAGCTGTTTCGAGATACTTCTCGCGATGAAGCGCGTCCTGCTGGTCGCAACATGCTTCGTAATAAACGAGTTTCACCGGCAGACGATGTTTGGTTGAATTGGCCGCACCGCTGGTGTGTTCGGCGAACCGGCGGCGTAAGTCATCGGAATAGCCAGTGTAAAACATTCCGTCCTTCGCGCTTTGTAGAACGTAAACGTAAAACATGCCCATCAGTTATCTGCATATTTATCTAACGGGGCAAGCATGGAGAAGATGAGTTCCAGGTCGGTCATGTGGTCGCGGAGGTTTTCGCGCTTGAGCTGCTTCAACTCGGCGTATTCGGTCGGCGTGAGGCCGAACGTGGCTTTGGAAATCTCAGCGGTGAGAATGGCGTATTCGCGCTGTTCCTTCACGCCGCGTTTCTTCCATTCGTCGGTCAGTTCGTCGCGGATGGCGATGGAGCGCATCCGTTTCTCGATCCAATCGGCGGAGTAACCCTTGGCCTGATAGAGCGCGCGGGTGCGTTTGGTGGCGAGTTCCGGGTCTTCAATCTCCTGCATGCGCTCGTAGCCGACGCGCGCGAGCCAGCGTTTGGACGGCTCGGCCTTGGGGCTGGGGATGGATTGGATGAGGCGGAAGAGACCTTCGGTGTTCCAACACAGGAGCATCTGCCGTCCACCCGCAGTATCGAACTCCAGACCAAGGGGGGGGGCAATTTGCCCCCCCCTTTAAGAGCGTCCGCCAACTGCGGGTCGCGCTTGCGCATATCCTTGAAATAGCCCTGTGGATTCGCGGAATCCGTCAGCGCGGCTACCACGTCGCTGATGACAAACCACCACTCGTTGTTGTGGATGACGCGGCGGACTTCCTTCCGTTGGAACAAGGCGATTCGCTTTTCAGGATTGGATTTAGTGTCGCTCATATGGCTGTTCTTAGTAATTCGCGCCCACTGGGATGCGTTCGCGGCTCAATCCTTCATCATCACGCGGGCCTGGCTGGTGATCAGCGCCACGGCGGGATGCGCGATGCGGCGCTCCGCGGTAATGGCGTGGAACTGCACGCGGCATTTCTCGGACTGACCGATGGGCTGGAAGCCATAATGGCCCACCGCGTCATTCACGGCCACGCTTGGCAAGGCGATGAAACCGCGCCCTTCCGCCGCCATCACCTTCATGAGCGCGAGGTCTTCAAACTCCGCCACGATTCGCGGCTGAATGTGTTGCTCACGAAACCACGTTTCCAAGGCGCGGCGCAGGCTCGTGTTTTCCGTCGGCAGCAACGCCGGCGCGTCGTTCAGGGACTTCGGAAAATGGCGCTTCAGTTTCGCGGCCAGTTTTTTCTCCGCACAAAAGGTCGTGCCGGTTTCACCCAACGAATGGTTGAAGGTCTTGAAGTTGGTGCTGCTGGCCGCCGGTTCGTCCGCCAGAACAATGTCGAGCCGGTGGGCGGCGAGTTGCGCGAGCAAATCCTCCATCTTACCCTCGCGGCAGATCACGTGAACCGTCTGCGGCAGGGCGAAGACGGGTTTCAGAATTTCGTTCGTCACCAGCTTCGGGAATGAATCCGAGACGCCGACATAAAGCCGGATCGTTCGCGCGCCGGGCCGTTGGTTCACGGCATTGAGCAGTTCCCGCCCGAGCGCGAAGATTTCCTCGGCGTAGCCGAACACGACCCGGCCGGTATCGGTGAGCACGTTGTTACGGCCTTCGCGGCGGAAGAGTTTTTCGCCCAGCGCGGATTCGAGTTCGCGGATCTGTTCCGAGATGGACGGTTGCGAAACGTGCAGTTTGGCGGCGGCGCGGGCGAGGCTGCCTTCCTTGGCAACGGTCCAGAAGTAGCGCAGGTGGTGATAGTTCAGCCATTCCATCGTGCACCCATGTTGCTTCGCATTAACCTAACCGTCCAATGCAAATGCAAAGTGGCGGCGTGGAGCGGGCCGGAGAATACTGGTGGAAGCTTAGCTGGCGGGGATTTTTCGCAACCGCGGAACGAACATCCCACTCCGCCGGCGATACTCGCGGTAGGCTTCCCCGAAAGCGGCCTCGGCCTCGGCTTCCTCGGTTAGAGCAAGCCGATAATAGACCCAAAGCAGCACTGGCAACATCATGAGCGTGGGGAGCGTCGGCCAGTTCAAGACGCTGCCCAGCAGGAAAAGAAAGAAGCCAGTGTATTGCGGATGCCGCACGAAGCGATACAGCCCACCCGTCACCAAGTTTCCACGCCCGCGATGAACCTGCCGCCAGCCCGCGAGCGCCAACACCGCGCCACAAACGATGAGCAACTGCCCCACGACATCGAAGACGATCGCTCCCGTGTCACCCCAGCCCAGCAGAAACGCCCAGGCGTGACCGTAAAAATGGTCCTGGACGAATTCCGTCCGCCCGGTCAACCAGGCCAACAGATACATGGTCAGTGGCAGGCCGTACATCTCGGCGTACAATGCGATGATGAAGGCTTGCGCCACGCCCGCGGAGCGCCATTCCGATCGGCGCCGGGGACGGAGAATGCCGTAGAGGAAAACCCCGAGGATGAGTATGTAAGCCGCCACCAGCGGCCATTGATAGTAATCAACGCGGAACATTCTCTCGGATGAGGTGGGTCGTTACGGAATACCAGCGGAGGAAAAGCTTGGGTTACGCAAAATTGAAGGCGGAGGGCTTTCAGCCCTCCGCCTCTTGATAGATCAGCACTAGATCCCACCTGTCGCTGGCATCAAGCCTGGTCCGCCATCCTTAATGGGCTGGCGGCAGGAGTACTTGATTGATGGCGTGAATCGTCCCGTTGCTCGCCGTCACGTCCGCCGTAATAACTTGGGATCGGTTAACGAACACCCGATCGCGCGACTTGTAAACCCGCACGTTGCTGCCTTGCAAGGTTTCAACTTTGCGCTCCCGAAGCAGCTCTTTGGCCGACTGGTTTCCTTCCACCGCGTGGTAGAGCAGGATGTTCTGCAAGGCGGGCACGTTGGTGACGAGGGATTCGACGGTCCCGGGCGGCAGCGCGGCAAACGCGGCGTCGGTGGGAGCGAAGATGGTGAATGTACCACCCGTCGCGACCGTCTCTTTGAGCCCTGCGATTTCCAGCGCCGCGAGCAGCGTGGTGAAGCGTCCGTCATTTTCCAGCGTCTCGATCAAGTTGGGCTGCGCCGGCGGGGGCAGCAACACGGCACCAATGACGTGAATGATGCCGTTGGGGGCTTTGACGTTCGGACTGATCACCGGGGATTTGTTCACGAAAATACCACTGCGATTGATCGAGATGGACACTTCCTCGCCCTGCAAGGTTTCCGCCGAACGCTTCCAGAGCAATTCGTAGGCGGATTTGGATTCGCCCAGCACATGATAGAGCAGTACGTTTTGAAGCGTGGGAATATCGGCTAGGAGCGAGTCCACTGTGCCGGGCGGGAGCGCAGCGAACGCGGCATCCGTCGGGGCAAACACGGTGAACGGTCCGCCGGTCGCCAGTGTGTCTGCCAGACCCGCCGCCGTTACCGCGGCGATCAGCGTTGTGAAACGGCCATCCAGCGCGAGCACGTCCACCAGGCTGTCAATGTTGATGTCTTCGGCCGGTGGGATCAGAACTCCTTCGATCGGATGAATGATACCGTTGGAGGCCGGCAGGGACGGATAGTCAACCTCCTGACCGTTAATGCGCACCCTGAAACCTTCAGTCATCGCCAGCACTGGATTACCTTGAAGGGTGGTTGTGGTGCTGTCGTGGACCAGTTGCGACAACGATTTTTTGCCGCCGATGGCGTGATAGAGCAGGATGTTTTGAAAGGCGGGCACGTTCGTGACCAGCGAATCAACCGTGCCCGGGGGCAGCGCGGCGAACGCGGCGTCGGTCGGCGCTAGAATGGTAAAGACACCGCCGGTTGCGACCGTGTCTTTCAGTCCGGCAATTTCCAGCGCGGCCAGCAGCGTGGTAAACCTACCATCGCTCTGCAGGCGTTGAACGAGGTTGCCGGTAGCGTAGGTGGCCTGCGCCGCCGTCGTGGTGAGGAGCAGTCCGAGACCGAGGGCCAAAGCCAGTCGGCCCGGAGCGAAGAGGAAGTTTAGTTTTCTTTTCATATTTTTTGTTCCTGGTTTCTTGTTTCTGTTTCTGGTTTTGTTTCGTTCTTCTGGTGCTGTTGTTTGTTTTTTCTCTATTGTTTTGATTGCCGGCGCGCCGCAGTCAAATCGAATTGCGGGCGCCGGTGCGGAATTTGTATCGGTTACGCTTTGGGCAGGACCACCGTGTCAATGACGTGAATGACACCGTTGCTGGCCGCCACATCGGTCTTGATCACTTTGGCGGAGTCCACGGTCACTTTGCCGTCGGCCACCTTGATGGTCAGTTCCTTGCCGTTCACCGTTTTGGCCTGCATCGTCTTGACGTCGGCGGCCATGACTTTGCCGGCGACAACGTGGTAGGTCAGGATCGCGATGAGCTGATCCTTGTTCTCGGGCTTGAGGAGGTTTTCCACCGTGCCCGGGGGCAACTTGGCAAACGCTTCGTCGGTCGGAGCGAAGATCGTGAAGGGGCCTTTGCCTTGCAGGGTCTCGACCAAGCCAGCGGCTTTAACGGCGGCAACCAGCGTGTTGAAACTGCCGGCCCCGGATGCGACCACGACCAGGTCACCGGTTGCGGCGCACTTGTCGGCAGCTTGCACGGGACTTAGCGCCAAGGCCGAAAGAGCCAAGGCGGTGATTGTGAGTTTGCGGAACGTTTTCATGGTTTTGTGATGTTACTATCGTTTTCTTTTGGTTCAGGACTCGAACCGCCACCGCGAAACACTGCGGAGGGCCAAACCGAATGGTTTGAACTCGGACTCCGGTTACTGACAATGACTTTTCGAGCTTCATTTTTTCTTGCTCGGCTTGCCGCAAAGCGACACCCGAATCTGGGCAGAATTTGTACACGATCTGAATGCTGTCAAATTTATGTCTCAATTATTTTTTAATAATTTATTTATGCGGTAAACACTTACTAAAGTCCCTTCTTTTATTGAATTTTATTACATTTTGCCTTGCATCATCAGCTCACTGAGGCGGTTTGTGTCTTATTTTTGTCTATTTGATATGGCTGGTGGAAAAGCTGAACCCTAAGGACACTAAAACCACTTGAAAGTCGGCTTCTGGCAAGCTGGATGGCTGGTTGGGATTTTTGCGGGCGACCAAGACACTCTGATGCAGGTCACCCAAGACCAGTTTGTCGAGCCGCCCGTCATCGGGTGGTTCGCGGAGCTTGGATGGCAAACGGTGTTGGCAATAGAGGAAATTGTTGGTAGGAGTCGAGGTGACGAGACTTATTTATCTCCGGCGGAAAGTCAGAACCGCCTCACCCGCCTCCTTACGCTTCGGGCACGAAGATCCGCTCAAGCGGTTGCTTGAACAGGAGGCTGATCTTGAAAGCCAACGGCAGGCTCGGATCATATTTCTCCGTCTCGATCGCGTTGATCGTCTGCCGCGAGACCCCGAGTTTCTCGGCCAGCTCGCCCTGCGACCACTGCCGCTCCGCC
>JANOHH010000062.1:0-4609 GCA_031406395.1 Verrucomicrobiota bacterium
AGCCGCATCACCGCCAAAGCCGCCCAAGAAGAAATTCATGGACATGGTGCGCACCCGCGGCTTTTGCTCGCCGTTGACGACCACGTAAGAACGATCCGCCGGACATCGGTAGACGCCGGGACTCTTGTTGTACTGCCAGAGGGGACGCCGCGTAATATCCGCATTGATGTCCCAGTTTTTCGGATCGGCGGTAAAATCCATTTCCGTCCAAGTCCAAGCGTATTGATTATTAGGGTTACTGGCGGTTCCGGAATGACTCGCGAGCACCAGCCGATCGCGGCTATCATCGGCGTACATCCGCCAAGCCAGCGTCAACTGACGATGGTTCGACATGCATTGAATGCCTTGCGCCTTGAGCTTTGCCTTGGTCAAGGCCGGCAACAACATGGCGGCAAGAATGGCGATGATCGCGATCACGACGAGAAGCTCAATCAGCGTGAAGCCACACTGACGGCGAGGAAGATTTCGCGCGTTTTTATTCATAGAGGGCATAGCATTCATATTTTCATTCTTGAAAACGACGATCCTGCATCAAGAAATCAGCACGATCGGGAAAGAGCCGGGCAAAGACTCCAAATGCAATGCCCAGCAACCGGCGTGCCCGGCTTCCAAGCCTTTTGCATACCGTCAGGTATCTCGAACAAAAAAACAAAATGTTCCGATCTACTTCTGGCCGCGGACCGGATGCGAGTGATTTCAGCTGTTTTATTCCGCGCACCTTGGCCAAAAAGTAACGACCCCGACTGGCAGTGTTGTGACGCCTGGCAAGGCCAAACCGGCAACGCCTACCAACCAGCGCATTGAGGTGACCGGGAGAAAGCGTGCGATCGAGATCCGCCTTTTGAAGTTTGGCAAAGGCTGCCCACCGAGGTCGAATGTGTCCCACCTTCCGCTCTGCCTCGGGCAAGAAACCCAAGGGCGAACGAATGCAACTCGCAGCCAATTTTGCGCGAATTTTCACCGGATTTCTACTTCTAGCAAACATGCGCAAATGATGTCAACAAAAAAACGGAATTCATTTCGCGCAACTTTCAAAATGAGCTTCGTTTCAAACCAGCGCAAAAACCAGAACCCGCAGGGCGGTCTTCGAAAACACTGCCGCAGAGTTGAAAAACCGCTTTGAACCGGCCATCCTCCGTGGAAATGACACCGCACCCAACGCTGCGAAGCCCCCGTCTTAGCGTTTGGGGGCTCGTGGAGGTTGGGGTGGTGCTCGCGTGTCTCGCCACGGTCACCGGTTTTCTGGGACGACCCTGGTGGATTTTCGAGCTGACTTCACACGTTCGCCTGCACCTGGCCATCGCACTTGGGGCGCTCGTGGTGATCTGGGTGCGGAAGCGCCGCTGGCGAATGGCGGCGATTTGTGGTGCCGCCACCGCGGTCAATGCGGGGCTGGTGTTCTTTCTCTTTTGGCCGGATGCCCATCCGGTGGCAACCGCCGGCCCGCGACTGCGACTCGTCGCGCTGAACGTCCACACGGCGAACGAGCGGAGTGATCTCGTGCTGGACTTCCTTCGTCGCACGGAAGCGGATGTCATTCTGCTGATGGAAGTGAACGAACGTTGGATGAGTGCCTTGGGATCACTCCACACCAACTACCCGCACGGCCTCGCCGAACCGCGCGAGGATAACTTCGGCATCGCGCTGTTCAGTCGGCTCCCATTAACGAACAGTGTGGTGGTCGAATTCGGGAAAGCGGAGTTGCCGTCCATCGCCACGACCATTGCGGTTGGGGGACAAAACGTTTTTTTGCTCGGTACCCATCCGCTGCCGCCCGGCTCGGCGGAATACGCCCGCTTGCGGAATGAACAGTTGCGGGAAATTGCCGTGCATGTCCGTCGCCAGACAATGCCCGCGATTGTTCTGGGTGACTTGAATGCCACTCCTTGGAGTCCATATTTCAGCGAGTTACTACGTGACGGTGGATTGAAAAACACATCACAAGGTCGCGGCCTCTATGGGTCGTGGCCCGCATGGCTGCCATGCGCGAGAATTTCGCTCGACCATTGCCTCGCAACGCCATCAATCCACGTGATCAAGAAACAGCTGGGTCCGCAGGTGGGCAGCGATCACTTGCCGCTGGTTATCGAGCTTCAAATTTCGCCACACGAAAATGGGGCTTCGCGGCGATGAGCAACCCGGCATCCGAGCAAACAACCCTGCACTTCAAAATGCCCAAGCAAATCGGATTCATCATCAACCCCGCCTCTGCGGCCGGCCGCTGTCCAGCGCGTTGGGCGGCGCTTCACGACCAGCTCCGTCAAGACGGCATCCAGGGGCAGTCGCGGTTAACAGCCCGGCCCGGCGACGCCGTACGCTTCGCGCAAGAACTGGCGCTTGAATGTGACATCGTCGTCGCGGTCGGCGGCGACGGAACGCTTTTCGAGGTGGCCAGCGGACTTCTGCTGTCCGGTGCAACCAACACCGCCTTGGGCGTGATACCGTTGGGTACCGGGAACGATGCTGCCCGCCAATGCGGCATCAGCGACATCACCCAAGCGCGTCTGGCCCTTCGCGGCAACCGGACAAAAACCGTGGACGCCATCCGGATTCGCTGTCAGGCGGCTGGCTCGCCAGTGTTGCGGTACGCGCTGCTGTTCGGGGCCGTGGGCATTGCCGGTGAATCTTTGAAAAAGACCACCCCGCTGGTTAAACGCGTTTTCGGCCAACGGCTGGCCTATCCCGCGGGAGCGTTGCGGGCCATCTGGACCTACCGTGCCCCACAGATGCGCGTCACCTGTGACGGCCAGACGTGGGAGAACCGTTTTCTGCTGGTGTGTGCGAGCAATGGCGAGATGGCCGGCGGGGGCATGCGCCTCGCTCCCGGCGCGCGCATTGACGACGGGCTGCTCGACGTGAACGTGTGCGAGGCCATCGGCCGCTGGGCAACCGTCGCGCTCCTCGGGCAGGTTTGCCAGGGTCGCCGCATGTCGCACCCCAAGTTGCGCTATCTCACCGCACGCACCGTGACGGTGGAAGCGGACCCGCCGCTGGAAGTGGCGGCGGACGGCGAACTCATTGGCCACACGCCGGCGCAAATGGAAGTCGTGCCGCAGGCGCTGAAGATATTGGTCCCTTGAGAGTCGGCGTGGAGGCCACTTAAATCCTCGTAACAGCCGGGGTGACGAGGCTCAAATATCCCGGCTTTCCGCGGCGGCGAACGAATATGGTCAGACCTTCTCAATGAAGTTCACACGCTCAAAGGGCAAAGGGTCGAACAATGGCTCCACACCAAAGGGCGCCGCGTTGACCGAGCCGAGTTGAATCCGGCCAGCGCGGATTCGCAACCTCGCGAAACCTTCGCGATGCGATTCGTATAAATCCCCGTGTGCCACGAGCGTCGCACTTTGCCAGTCCGGCGGCCACACGCTCAAACCGCGATAGTAGTGATGTCCATTGCGCTCGACGTGCTCGATGCCCAGCAAAGCCATCAACGAAAGGTCTTGCAGCAACGCGACCGGGCCGAGATTACACAAGTCCTCGCCCGTCAGCACGACACGTTCGCCATCCTGCCGCCGTTTTTCGAGCAGGCACGCATTGGCGATGCCTTTCACAATGCCTTTGCAGTTCTTGTGACTCGTGCCCGCGTAGCCGAGCGCCAGCGCGCGCGCCAGGTCGCCGACCGCGCCGTCGGATTCATCAATGATCAGCGGCGGACGTTCCGGCCAGGCGCGCAACGCCGCCCCTGCTTCGTCGCTCAACGCCCGATCCCGGTGCACGGGCTGCTCCACCAGGATCACGCGCCGCCACAACTCGCGCAGATCCGCATCGGCCGCCGCCGATTCCCAGAACTCGCGGAAGTGCGCGGTGTCGCGGAAATTTTCATTACCATCGAGCGTGATGAAATAATTGCCGTCCGTCGCGCGGCCCAGCAAGTGGGCCAGATCACGCAGCCGCGGTAAATCCCGCGCGGCATCAGCAAACAATTTCACCTTGAAATAGCGCAAGCCGTAAGCCCGGATGCAGCTTTCCAAATCCTGCGGCAACCCGTCGTCCACCCGCTCGGACGGGGGAATATCCGCCGGCGACAGCGCATCGCCCAGGCCCACCGTGTGCCGCACGAAGCAACTCGCCAGCGGCGCGGCCGGCAGCCAGTCGCTTGGCGCCGCGGTACCGAGTTCGGCATAAATTTCCCCCAACCTCAGTCCCAGCCGATTCTCTGCGACGAGCCGATGAAGCGGCTGCTGCGCGAGCCGGCACAGGCCGTCCAGCACGGCGCGTTCAACGAGACTCACGCCGAGATTGGCCAGCAACGGTGCGAGCGACCGGGCTTGCGCCCACCGGCCTTGCTGCCGATGCAACTCGCGCCAAAACTCAAAAAACGTCGCCGGCGTTTGCGCGATTTGCTGCGCGAGCTTCGCGGCGTGGCGGATGACGGCGAGCATCTCCGGCAAATCCTGCTCGAACGTGGTCGCCGGATTTTTCGTGAACCATTTGGGCGGCAGCCCCTCGGAAGTGAGGCCAAGCGAGGTCGCGTCCCCGATACGGACCTGGGTGCGAACGAACAGGTGCGGCACGTCCGTCATACTCGCGATGCCGTAGCGAAACGGAAACCGCGTGCGCGTGTGGAGCACGAAGCACTCGAACGGCGCGAGCGTGAACCGGTTGG
>JANOHH010000132.1:0-6263 GCA_031406395.1 Verrucomicrobiota bacterium
GTTTGCCGTCCATCGTTCGCAAACTGCCCGCGGCGGCGGCGCGTTCGAGATACTTTTGCACCGGGAACAAATAGCCCAGCAACACCACGACCAGACCGACCCCTGTGATCAGCCCGGCCCACCATCCGCCCGGGCCCGCCGGCGACCAAGCCCAAATGATGGCCAGCGCCGCCACGCAACCGAGCAGCACACCGATCAAATCCAGCTTCGCCCAGTGCCCGGTCGCGCCGCGATCCCGCTCGGCCTCCCACTTTTTCGATTCTGGCACAAACAGGCGGATGAAGAAAATCAACAGTGCCGGAAACGCGCCGCTGATCATCAGAAAGCGCCACGCGGAGTTCTTCAGCAACTCGTCGGTCATTTCCTTGGACAAGCCGATGCCGAGCAGAAACGATTCAACGCCGCCTATGAAGCCCACGAGCACCATGCTCAAAACGCCCACCAGCAGAAAACCCACGTTCGCCGCTGCGCAAATCAACCCCGCCACCAAAGCGCGGGATTTGCCCGGCCAGATTTCGTTCACCAACGCCACTCCCAACGACCATTCGCCGCCCATGCCCAAAGCGGCAATGAAACGCAAAGACGCAATGTGCCACGCCTCCGTGGCGAAACCGCACAGGCCGGTGAAGATCGCGTAGGTGAAAATGCTCAACGACATCGCCTTCACGCGCCCAATCTTGTCGCCCAGCCAGCCGAAGAACACGCCGCCGGTGGCCGCACCCACGAGGAAGACGGCGATGATCGCGCCGAACCATTTCGCGGCGTCGCCCGGCGGAGAGTTCGGGCCGAGCAAATCCGCGAGCGCTGGCCCACCAACCAACGGAAACAGCCCCATCTCGAAGCCGTCAAACATCCAGCCGAGAAACGCGGCGATCAGCACCATCCATTGGTCGCGGCCGTAATTGCTTTTCGGTTCAGTCATAAGCCGGGTGGCGCGGCAAATCCATGAGGGGCTGCGTCACGCCGAGATTTCACGAAGTGTCACCGATGACAAGTCGCAGCGCAACGCACAATGAACTGGATGCAGGTTGCAGGGTGCGATTAAAGGCGGGTGAGGTTGATTCCACAGCGAGAGCCATTGGTTGTTGGCTCTGAGGACCCGCCGGCGCGCGATCTGGCCGGCATGATGGGACCACCCAAGCGGTGCCGGCGCTGTTGAGGCAGGCTTGCAGCACATGGCGGTGTCCGCTCTCGATCATGCCGGAACCGATCGGCAGCCCCAGTTTCAAAGCGCGCAAAGGGGTCACCCATTAGTGAGCGGTCCCACAGATTGCCACACATCGCAACGCAGGGAACGTGGGCAGCCGTATCGAGCGCTTAGTTTTGCGGTTGACCTCGTGGCGTCCAGCACCCCAGAGGCAGGTGCTGCCTGCCAGTTCGCGGAGCAGCGTCCATTGATCTTGGTTCGCGTTCAAGGGTGTGAGCGTATTCCCCGGTGCCCGGGCGTCAAGCTCCCAGACCCGCCGGAGTGGCGCTGGCAGCAAAAGGCCGAACCAGTGACGGAAGGCGATCAATCGGATCCAAGACTAGGACGCGGCGCAAGGGGCCGAGGCGGGGTGAGCCAAATGATGAAGGCCGAATTATAAATGTCGAATTGGGGATTGGAGTCACCGTGGGCGGGTCTCCAGGCATGCTTCCTTCATCCATTCAGGGCAGCAGGGCTTTGCCGGAGTACGTGAATTACGAGGTGAAGGATTGGTAGGGCGGTGCTGCCGCGCCGCCAGGATATTTGGGCCGCGCGGCAACCGCGGCCCTACCGTCCGTGGAAATCAGTACCCGAGGGGTCGCCAAGCTCAAAGAGCCCGAAAGGAAGGCGAACAAGTTTGAGGTGCTCGTGCTGGTGTATTGAGGTAGCGATTTTCAGTCCTCTGCGCGCCAGGCCGAATGCCACGCGCACATCATTTCCTTCCGGCGGCTGGTAACATGTTTGACTCGGTGATTCGTTTCGGATTATACAATCGGGACGCCGTTACGACTAAACCAGTTCAACCGGTAAAACCAAAAATAGTTTATGATCATTCACAAAAAACTCCGCACCCGATCCCTGTTTAAGCACTCGCTCTTGCTGGCGGCCCTGACGCTGGCCTGCGGTAGGCTCGTTTCGTCCGCTCAAGCGGCGGAGGCCAATGCCGTCGGCACCTGGAAGTCGAGCTTCACCGCGGCCGACGGGCAGACCCGACAATCCACCCTCAAAATCAAACAGGAAGGGGACAAGCTCAGTGGCACGGGCAGCGGTCAGAACGGCAATGAATATCCGATCAGCGAAATCAAGTTAACCGGCGATCAGCTATCCCTCACTATTGTCCGCGAACGGAACGGCGAAAAGACCACCATGAAAGTGGTGGCCACTTTGAGCGGCGACAGCCTGAAGGGTAAACTGGAGTCCAATCGGGGCGGAGAAAATCGTACGGTGGACTGGGAGGCCAAACGCGTG
This sequence comes from Verrucomicrobiota bacterium, assembly GCA_031406395.1. Classification (GTDB taxonomy): domain Bacteria; phylum Verrucomicrobiota; class Verrucomicrobiia; order Limisphaerales; family JADLHS01; genus JADLHS01. Next base: position 2,435 of record JANOHH010000132.1, read on the forward strand.
ACGGAAACGACGGCAGTTGCCGCCAGTGCCACGGGCAATTGGAAATACGCGCTCACCATCGAAAGTGGCGACACGATGAATCTCCTGCTTAGCCTGAATCAGGACGGAGAAAAAGTGACCGGCAAGGTCAAAGTTGGTGAATTTGAAGCCCCGATCACCGAGGGCAAGGTAGTCGGGGATGCGATTTCATTTACCATCCCCGTCGATGCCAATGGCCAGAAGTTCACCTCCACCTACAAAGGCACGCTGAGCGGCGATGCGATCAAGGGCAAGATCCATTCGGATTGGGGCGGGGAAGATCATAATTACGATTGGAATGCCAGCCGGGAAAAAACCAGCGCCACCGGCACCTGGAATTGGGTGCTCGTCACGGAAGGGGGCGATTCGATTGATCTCAGTTTGAAGCTCAAGCAGGACGGGGACAAATTGGCCGGCGTCGTGGTCATGGGTGACAACGAAGCGCCCATCGCCGACGGACTCATCAAGGACAATCAGATTACTTTGAAAGTGACCCGCGAACGGGACGGCAAAACGCAAACCTCCAAATTTCAGGGCAAACTCGATGGCAACGCCATCAAAGGCAAGATTGATTCCGATTGGAGCGGTGAAAGCCGCAGCTACGATTGGAACGCCAAGCGAGCGGGTTAATCCAGACTGGCGACAAACATCGTAGCCGCCGACGTAAGGAGGCGGATGGTCTCCGCACCAGGAGTGGTCCGCCTCCGAACGTCGGCGGCTACCTTGTTTCGGCGCTTCGCGCGCATTTTTCTGGTTGAGGATGTTTGGAGTTTACGCTCACCTTGTTTCCATCCATTTTCGGAATCACAGAAATGGAAACCCCATCGCAACCACCCGCCCCGCCCCGCTGGTGGCAGAATGAAGACTGGCTCGCCGTGATCGCAGGCGGCCTCTTGATCACCGCCGTCATCGCTTTCTGGCGTCCCGCCCTGCCCGGCTTCAACTGGATGACGGCGACGCATTTCGCCAGCGAGACCCGCACCATGCAGGCGCGGTCGGTTGAGTTGAACCAATTGCAACTCGAGGTGACGCGGCAAGGCGAAACCGCGCTGGCCAATGCGCTCTCCGAACTCAGCACCGCTTTGGCCGGCACGGATCCGGGAGCGGTTCGGGCGGCGACCAAACGCGTAGAAACAGCGGTCGAAAAAGTGAGCGTGCCGGCAACGGCCAAGCCGGTGCAAAAATTCATCGCCCCTCTGCTCAGCAAGCGCACGGGCACCCTGGGCGCGGTGCTGAGCGCCGGCAATTTTCAGCGGACCGCATTGTTGGGGCTGATTTACTTTGCGATCGCCGCCGTAGTGGTGCGGCTGCTGGGCGGCCACGTGGCGGGATTCAGCTTTGGGTTTCCCGTGGTTTTCGCCCTCGCCTGGTGCGCGCAGGCCATGGCGGGCAACTCCATGGCCAATGAATTCGGCCTGGAATACGTCATCTTTGCGCTCGGGCTTGGCCTGCTTTTAAACCACACGCTCCCGCTGCCGGCCTGGTTGCGCCAGGCCGTGCGCACGGAGTTTTACATCAAGACCGGCCTCGTCATCCTGGGCGCGGGCATTCTCTTCCAGGAAATCATGCAGGCCGGGCTGCTCGGTCTGACACAATCCATCCTGGTGGTGACGGTGGTCTGGTATTTCTGCTTCTGGCTCGCGCGGCGGCTGCGGGTGGATGACGAGTTCGCGGTGATGCTCTCCTCCGCGGTGTCCATTTGCGGCGTGTCGGCGGCCATCGCAACCTGCGGGGCCATTCAAGGTGATCGCAAGAAGCTTTCCTACGTCACCTCATTGGTGCTCATCGTGGCGGTGCCGATGATGATCCTGATGCCGTGGGTGGTGAAATACTATCACATGCCCGAAATCGTCGCCGGCGCCTGGATGGGCGGCACGCTCGATACGAGTGGCTCGGTGGTGGCGGCGGGCGCGTTGAACAGCGAGCCGGCAATGAAGACCGGCGTGATTGTGAAGTTTTCGCAGAACGTGTTGCTCGGCGTGGCCGCATTCGGGCTGTCCATCTGGTGGACCATGCGCCAGCGCGGAGCGGGGGGCCAACGCACCAGCGTGCGGATAATTTGGGAACGGTTTCCCAAGTTTGTGCTTGGATTCATGGCAGCGTCACTGGTGTTCTCCTTCGCCCTCGACAGCGCGCTGGTGAAGGACACCAAGGGGCTGCTGACCGGGCTGCGGAATTTCTGGTTCGCCCTGGCGTTCGTGTCGATCGGGCTGGAGACAAAACTCACCGACCTCTTGCGCATGGAAGGCGGCCGGCCGGCCTTTGCGTTCATCGGCGCGCAGGCGTTCAACGTGATCTGGACGCTAATCCTCGCCTGGCTACTATTCGGCGGCCTGTTGTTTGCCGTGCCCAACATCAAATAACCTTACCGCATCCGCTTGCATTGCGATCGGTTCTGGAGTTTCATTGCGGGCAGACTTATGAAAAAATTCCTTCGGCTCCTTCTGTCCACCAGCCTCACGACTTTGGCCGCCACCGCGGCGGATGCGCCAATGACCAACGAGACACCCCAACAACGTGACGCGCGCATTGAGTGGTGGCGGGAGGCACGATTCGGCATGTTCATTCATTGGGGGCTCTACGCCATCCCCGCCGGCGAATGGAAAGGCAAGACCGACCATGCCGAGTGGATTCGTGAGAGCGCCCAAATTCCGCTCCCAGAATACGACCAGTTCGTCGGCCAATTTAATCCGGTGAAGTTCAATCCCGAGGCGTGGGCCCGGCTCGCGCGCCGCGCTGGGATGAAGTATCTCGTCATCACCTCCAAGCATCACGACGGCTTCGCGCTTTGGGATTCGAAGGTTTCCGACTTCGACGTTATGGCGACACCCTTCCGACGCGACATTCTCAAGGAACTCAGCGCCGCCTGCCTCAAACAGGACGTCCGTTTCTGCACCTATCACTCGATCATGGACTGGCACCATCCGGACTATCTGCCGCGGCGCACTTGGGAGAAAACTCGCTCCACGGACGGCGCCGACTTCGACCGGTTCCGCGGTTATCTGAAAAGCCAGCTCCAGGAAATTGTCAGCGGCTACAATCCGGGGGTGATGTGGTTCGACGGCGAGTGGGAAGACACCTGGACGCATGCCATGGGGCAGGACCTCGACGACTACGTGCGCGGCCTGAACAAAAATATCATCATCAACAACCGCGTGGACAAAGGTCGCCACGGCATGGCGGGCCAGACCAAGGAAGGCGGCTTTCGCGGCGACTTCGGCACGCCGGAGCAGGAAATCCCCGATCAAGGCGTACCCGGGGTGGATTGGGAGTCGTGCATGACCATGAACCGCTACTGGGGCTGGAACGCCGCCGACACGCAGTGGAAATCCACCGAGGACCTGGTCCGCAAACTGATTGATATCGCCAGCAAGGGCGGAAATTTCCTGCTCAATATCGGACCGCGCCCGGATGGCACCTTCCCCGACCAGGCGGTTGAACGGCTCGAAGGCATTGGTCGTTGGATGGAGAAGTACAGCGCCTCAATTTACGGAACGCAGGCCAGTCCGATTGGAAAGCCCGCGTGGGGTCGCTGCACACAAAAGCACCTCAGCAACGGCCAGACCCGCCTGTTCCTCCACGTCTTCGACTGGCCCAAGGACGGAAAACTTTCGGTGATCGGTTTCGCCGGCAAGCCGCTTAAGGCTGCCCTGCTCGACGGCGGCAAGAAACTCAAGTTCACGGCGAGCGCCAACGGGGTGACGATTGACGTTCCCGCCAAACCGAAAGACGCGATTGCCACCGTCATTGCACTCGATCTGGCGAAGCCTTAGCAACACGGAAGCGGTAGGGCGCGTCACTCCGTGCGCGC
>JANOHH010000145.1:0-4033 GCA_031406395.1 Verrucomicrobiota bacterium
CCTCCGCGGTTTCCGGCACTTTCCGGTTGCGGAATCCCCATGCGTCGTGACCGCCTGATCGGCCCGGAAGCTTGATGCCGAGGATGTCGTCCCGAACCATGACCGGTGACAGATAGTCCACCGGGTCCAAAACGAGCCGGGCCCCCAGTTCGCACAGCAGCAAGGCCACCGCGGAGGAAACCAGCAGCAGGGCAAGGTTGCCCAAAGTTTTCTTCCATCTCGTTTTGATCGGATCGTTACTCATCTTGTTTGCAAGCGCTGGCTTCCGGTTCGCGAACGATTAATCCCAAACGCCTTAGTTGGTAGGGTCATCGCGCTGCGATGACCCCGCGCCGTAACAGGCGCGGAACGAATAACGACAAGCGTGCGTCGTTGCACAATTCCTTCTGACCGCTCGACGCGGTCGGGGACAGCGCAGCGCGCTGTCCCTACCTCTTTGAGCAATTGTTCGACTTCGGAATTCGGATTAATAGGCCTGCAGTTCCTTGATGCCCAGATCGGTGATTTGCTTTCGTGAAAGCGATTCGGCCAGCCGGTTGGCCAGTTGAATATTCGTCAGCAGTGGAATTCCAAAATCAACCGCCTTCCGGCGAATGTAATAATCATTCGTCAGCTCGGTTTCCTGGAAATTCTTCGGGATGTTGATGACCAGATCAATTTTCCGCTGTTCGATAAGCTCACCGGCGTTCGGAGAGAGCTGCTCCAGCGGCCAGTAAACCACCTCACTTTCAATGCCGTAGCCAGCCAGGAACTCCGCTGTGCCGGGGGTCGCGTAAAATTTGATCCCCAACCCGACAAGCAGCCGGGCGCTCTCAACAAACATGACCTTGTCCTTGAGCGGGCCCGCGGAAAGCAAGACGGTCTGGATCGGGAATTTGAAACCCACCGAGATAAGCGCCTTCAGAAATGCCTCTTCAAAATCGTCACCCAAGCAACCCACTTCGCCGGTGGAAGCCATTTCCACTCCCACCGTGGGATCGGCCCCTTGCAATCGCGTAAAGGAAAAGTGCGGCGCTTTCACACCCACGTAGTTCAGGTCATGTCCCAATCGCTCAACTTTGCTCACGGGAAGACCAAGAATCGCCTGGGTGGCAAGTTCGATGAAGTTCAGTTTGTATATTTTTGAAACGAACGGAAAGCTTCTCGAAGCACGCAGGTTGGCTTCGATCACTCGGACCTTGGTGCCTTGGGCCAGATACTGAACATTAAAAGGGCCGGTAATGTTTAACGATTGAGCAATCCGCGCTGTAATCTTTTCGATCTTTCGAATCGTTTCCAGGTAGGTTCTTTGGGGCGGGAGGACCAGGGTGGCATCGCCCGAGTGGACCCCGGCGTTTTCCACGTGCTCCACCACGGCCATGACGAGAATCTGGCCCCGCGAAGCCACTGCATCCACATCAATCTCCTTGTTGTCTTCGAAGAATTTGGAAACCACCACCGGATGCAAGGACGAAACCTCAGCCGCCTTGTTGAGGAAAAGCTCGCATTCCTTGGCGTTGGTGGCCACGCCCATGGCGGCACCACTCAACACATAGGACGGACGAAGCAGGACCGGGTAGCCGGTTTTTTCGGCAAACGCCACCGCATCACCGAGTGAGCCAGCCTCCCCCCAGGGCGGTTGATCCACGCCGATGGTGTCCAATAACGTCGAGAACTTATGGCGATCCTCAGCGCGGTCAATATCCACTGGGGAGGTACCAAGAATTTTCACCCCAGCGTGGTGGAGTTGGAGGGCAAGATTGTTCGGCGTCTGGCCCCCAACCGATACGATTACCCCGATACACTTCTCGCGAGCATAGATGTCCAGCACTGTTTCCAGACTGATTTCATCGAAGTACAGCCGGTCGCACTCGTCGTAATCGGTGCTGACGGTCTCGGGATTGTAGTTCAACAGGATCGAGCGGTACCCCAGTTTGCGGAGGGTGCGGGAGGCGTACACACAGCACCAATCAAACTCGACCGAGCTGCCGATGCGATACGAACCCGATCCGAGAACCAGGACGCTGTTGGCGCCTTCCGATTGCACGTCATCTTCGTCCCCGTTGTAGGTAAGGTACAAATAATTCGTGCTGGCCGGGTACTCGGCCGCCAGAGTGTCGATCTGCCGAACCACCGGGTCTATCCCCATGTTCTTCCGGTGTCGCTGGACAATTCTCTCGTCCATGCCCAGGACGCGCCCAATCTGGCGGTCGGAAAACCCGGCGCGTTTGGCTTCCAGCAGAAGCCTTTTCGGACAGGATCCGCCCTTGTAGGCTCCGAGGCGATCCTCGATTTCCACCAGGTTCCGGATGCAATGGAGAAACCATTCGTCAATGTGCGTGAGTTGATGAATCTGGGCGACGCTGAGGCCCTTGCGCATCGCCTGAGGAATTGCAAAAATGCGATCCGACTCGGGTTGTGCGAGGACCTCCTCCAGTTCCTTGAACTCCATGCGCCGGGTGGCAACAATTCCATCATGACCAATCTCCAGCATCCGGATCGCCTTTTGCAGCGCCTCCTCAAACGTCCTCCCGATGGCCATCACTTCGCCGACTGATTTCATGGCCGATCCCAGTTGGTTGGACACGTTCCGAAATTTCTTGAGATCCCAGCGAGGGATTTTTACGACCACATAGTCCAAAGCCGGCTCGAAGCACGCCGTCGTGGTCCGCGTCACGGAATTCTGGAGTTCGGTGAGGCTGTAGCCCAAGGCGAGTTTCGCAGCGATGTAGGCCAGCGGATATCCGGTGGCTTTCGAGGCCAGCGCGGAACTTCGACTGAGCCGGGCGTTGACTTCGATCACCCGGTAGGCGCTTGAATTTGGATCCAACGCGAACTGGACATTGCATTCTCCGACCACTTTCAAGTGGCGGATGATACGGATGGAAAGTTCCCGGAGGTTGTGGTAGTCGCCGTTAGAGAGGGTCTGGCTGGGAGCGACTACGATGCTCTCGCCAGTGTGAATGCCCAGCGGATCGAAGTTCTCCATGTTGCAGACGGTGATACAATTATCGAACTCATCCCGCACCACTTCGTATTCCACCTCTTTCCAGCCGGTGAGGTATTCCTCGACCAGAACCTGTGGCGAATGCGCCAGAGCCTTTCTCACGCGATCCTCCAATCCAGCTTCATCTCTGCACAACCCCGAACCCAGCCCTCCCAACGCAAAGGCAATTCTGACCATGACCGGATAGCCGATTTCGCAGGCCATCTGCTTCGCCTCCTCCAATGTGCTGGCGGCTTGGGAACGCGGAGTGTCCACCTCGATTTCCCCAAGCCGCTTCACGAAGAGAGCCCGATCCTCGGTGTCCCGAATCGTTTGAATCGGAGTCCCCAGTACGCGCACACCATAGCGCTCCAGCACACCTCGTTCAACGATCTCCAAACCGCAATTCAGCGCTGTCTGCCCGCCAAACCCGATCAAGATCCCGTCGGGTCTCTCTTTCTCAATCACCTGCTCCACAAAATATGCGTTCACCGGGAGCAGATACACATGATCCGCGGACTCCTCGGAGGTTTGAATGGTGGCAATGTTCGGATTGATCAACACACTCGCGATGCCCTCTTCTCTCAGGGCTTTGAGGGCCTGACTTCCGGAATAGTCAAATTCGCCGGCCTCGCCGATCTTCAAGGCGCCGCTGTCGAGCAGAAGGATTTTTTTGAGTTTAGTTCCCATGCCCAAGCGCCTCCACAAAGTCATCGAAGATGAACGCGGCATCCACAGGTCCCGGATTCGCCTCGGGATGGAATTGCGCGGAGAAAACCGGCCGCTCCCGATGCCGAATCCCTTCATTGGTGCCGTCGTTGGCGTTGAAAAACCAAGGCTGCCAGTCCGCCGGCAGCGTCTCCTCGTTCACGGCAAAGCCGTGATTTTGCGACGTGATCAGACAACGCTTGGTCCCCACCTGAATGCAAGGCTGGTTCTGACTACGGTGGCCGTATTTCAGCTTGAAGGTGTCCGCGCCAACAGCTAGGGCCAGAAGTTGATGACCTAGGCAGATCCCCAGCATCGCCCGGTCTTTTTCCAGTCCTCGCCGGATGATCTCCACCGCCT
>JANOHH010000161.1:0-1141 GCA_031406395.1 Verrucomicrobiota bacterium
CAAGATTCATTCAGTCAGCACTTTGGTTTTATGCCGCGACATTTTGCCGAATGGCGCGGAACGGATGCGACAGATTGCAGCGCAAGAACCCGTTCCCGCTTCAAGTAGAGAGCGGCAAGTTGACCGAAGATCCAAATCCCCAGCAGATCAGCCGCTAAATCCAGCAACTCAAAGGAGCGAAAGACGAAAAACAATTGCGACACTTCCTCGGCAATCACGATTCCCATGACCAAGGGGCTCCCCTTCAATAGCGTCAGTCTTCCACATCGAAAAACGCTCGCCTGCATTACCAGATTCACGAGAAACGCCAGCAGGCCAAAAAGGATAAAGTGCCCGAGCTTGTCGCCCCCCGGAATTGACTCTGCCATGCCAAACAGCCAGCGCCCTCGACCCGAATCCGCCAGAACCACCAGGCAACATAGGAAAAACCCAAAACCGAACAGCGCCAAACGGGCGCGATGCATAATGAAAGGTCTCACGTGGCTTTGACCGCGGCAGGGAGCTTCCGTTCGGTCTTAAATTACAGATCGCACACCACTGGCGCTGCCCCAGTCATTCAAGCGGCGCTCGCTGGCTGGCCCCGCCGGCCCCAATCCGAGTAGTTCCAAGGCTTCGCCGACGAGATAGAGCGAACCGGTGATGACCACAAACGGATCATCCACCGACTGCTGGGCCGCGTCCAACAGCGAGGAACATTCCGCCGTCTCCAACGGAAGCGTCTCACGACAAACTGCCGCCAACTCCGCTGTCTTTGCTGTGCGTTCGCTCCCCACGGGCACGGTCAGAATGCGCGCGGCCAGGGTGGCAAGTCGCGCACACATCGGTCGCCAATCCTTGTCGGCCAACATGCCCAGGATCAACGTGGGCTTGGCATCCGGAAAATGTTGTTGCAACGCCACGGCCAGAGCCTCCACCCCCGCGAGATTGTGGGCGCCATCCAGGAGGATCTGTTGTCCGCCCGGGCGCGTGACGAGTTGCAGACGCCCCGGCCAGTTCACTTGGGCTAGGCCCGTGCGAATTTGGGCGTCGGTCACGGGAATTTGCGGCTGCAAAACACCCACGGTGGCCAGGGCGAGCGCGGCATTGAGTTGTTGATGCTCGCCGAGCAACCGGAGAACAGGCGTCGCGCCTGTCTCTAAAG
>JANOHH010000169.1:0-3682 GCA_031406395.1 Verrucomicrobiota bacterium
ACCACCGCGTGGTTTTCATCACCGTGGCTTTATTCGCCATTCCGCTGTGCGGATTTTATCCCTTTACGCCCCCGCATCTCCGCGAACTCGGACTGGAGCGCACCAGCGCGTGGATGACCCTGGGCCAGGTGACAGAAATCATCTCAATGTTCATGTTGGGCGGCCTGCTGCTGAAATGGCGGTTGAAGTGGATTTTCGCCTGCGGTCTGGGTTTCGGGGTGCTGCGGTTTGCGTTAAGCGCGATCAATGGCAAGGCATGGTTGTTGGCGGGAGTGGTCCTCCACGGCTGTTCTTTCACTCTGGTGTTCATCACGGCGCAAATCTACCTCGACCAGCGTGTGGAAGTCGCGTGGCGCGCGCGCGCGCAAGCTTTGATGGCGTTGATGAACGGCGGGGTGGGCAACCTGATCGGGTATCTTGGGACGGGGTGGTGGTTCGCCGCGTGCGCGCGTCCAACCGGCACCCAGTGGCCGATTTTCTGGGGCGGCTTGGCCGTGGTTGTGGCGGTTGTGCTGGTTTACTTCCTAACCGCCTATCGAGGACGAAACCAGATGTCTCCCAGCCCACCACCCGGGCCTCGGGGATAAACGGGTGGAGCGCAACGGGCCGAATCAGATGTGCACGAAGCATCATTCCTCAATTAAATGCCATTCGGACAAAGTGCCACCAAAATGTGCCGAAACAGCTATTGACTTCGGTCGCTCATTTGATAACGTCTGCGTCCCTTTGTTGGGAATCGCATGAAAACTTTTTTGCCGAAGGTGAATTTGGAAGAGCGCAAGTGGCATGTCATTGATGCCGACGGCGCGGTGCTGGGCCGCTTGGCGGTGCAGGTCGCCGACGTGTTGCGCGGAAAAAACAAGCCGATCTATACCGCGCATCTCGACGCGGGTGACTTCGTAGTCGTCATCAACGCCGAGAAGGTCAAGGTTTCCGGCAAAAAGGAGACCGCCAAGGAATACATGAGCTATTCCGGCTGGAAGGGTGGCGAGAAATACACCACCGTGGCTCAATTGCGGGAGAAACAGCCCGACATGCTGATTCACAGAGCCGTCAAGGGAATGATCCCCAAGAACCGCCTCGGCCGTGTGTTGCTGACCAAGCTCAAAGTTTACAAGGGCGACAAGCATCCGCATGCCGCGCAAACTCCGGCCGTGCTTAAAGCCGCGAATTAACTCTCAACCCTCACTAATCGATGGCAGCAATCAAAATTCCTGAATTCCTCGGCACCGGCCGCCGAAAAACCGCTGTGGCGCGCGTGCGTCTCGCGACCGGCAGCGGCAAGATCACCATCAATGGCCGCGCCTTTGATACCTATTTCCCGCTCGAAACCCTTCGCTCGACGGTTTCCCAGCCACTGACCGTCACTGGCACGTCTGACAAGCTCGATGTGCGCGTGAATGTCACGGGGGGCGGCCCGAACGGCCAAGCCGGCGCGGTGCGCCACGGCATTGCCCGCGCGCTGTTGCAGTTCGACGCCAACCTCCGGCCCTCGCTCAAGAAGGAAGGCTATCTGACCCGCGATCCACGCATGCGCGAACGAAAGAAGTACGGCCAGCCGGGTGCGCGCAAGCGTTTCCAGTTCAGCAAGCGTTAATCGCCCTGGAAATTTTCAAACCCCGCTGGCCAACGCCGGCGGGGTTTTTTGTTGCTTCGTAGCCGCCGACGTAAGGAGGTGGATGTTCCCACCTCACAAAGAATCCGCCTCCTTACGTCGGCGGCTATGAGCAGTCGGCGCTTGGAGCGCGGCGTGGATTCGTCGGGCCAAGTGGTTTCGGGTTTGCACTAAAGACGGTGAAGCTGGCAACCGGTTTACGACTCGATCTCGTGTCTCGGACAAAGATTTTGCTCTGCGTCCCGGTGTCTCTGCGGTAAAAGAAAGAAGTCATGACTATGAAGAAAGTTGCCATTGTCGGGGCGTCCGGTTACTCCGGCGAAGAACTCGTTCGACTGCTGCTCAACCATCCGCACGCAGAACTGGTCGCCGTCACCTCGCGCCAAAGTGCGGGGCAAACCCTCGCACAGGTATTTCCAAAGTTCGCCAGCCATCCAAAATCCAAGTCGCTGCGGTTCACCGAACCCAATGCTGAGCTGCTCGCGCAGCAGGCGGAAGTGGTCTTTCTCGCCCTGCCCCACGGGGTCGCTGCCGAATACGCGGTGCCACTGATGAATGCCGGCTGCATCGTGATTGATCTAAGCGCGGACTTCCGGCTCAAGAGCGCAGAAGTTTACAAGGAATTCTACGCGCACGACCATCCCGCGCCTGAGTTGCTCGCGAAATCCGTTTATGGGCTGCCCGAAGTTTATCGCGAGCAGATCAAGCAGGCCAAGCTGATCGCATCGCCCGGTTGCTACCCGACGAGCATTTTGCTGCCGACCATTCCACTGCTGCGGGCAGGACTCATCAAGCCCCACGGCATCATCGCCGATGCCATGAGCGGTGTCAGCGGCGCCGGCCGGAAGGCGGAACTGGATTACCTGTTCTGTGAGTGCAACGAGAGCGTCCGCCCCTACGGCGTGCCCAAGCACCGGCACTTGTCGGAAATCGAGGAACAACTCTCCCTCGCTGCCGGCGCGCAAGTTGTGATCCAGTTCACGCCGCACCTGATTCCGGTGAATCGCGGCATCCTTACCACGCTCTATCTCGCGCCCGATGCGCACTTCAACGACGAAGCGGCTGCACGGAAGTTTGGCGAACAGGTGGCCGCTTGTTATGCAAAAGCTTACGCCAAAGAACCGTTCGTGCGGCTGCTCGAAGGCAAGGCGTTGCCCGACACCAAAAACGTCGTCGGCACAAATGTCTGCGAAATCGCGTGGCGGCTGGATCCACGCACCGGTCGGCTGATCGTCATGAGCGCCGAGGACAACCTTGTCAAGGGTGCCAGCGGTCAAGCGGTGCAGAGCATGAACATTCTCTGTGGCTTTCCAGAAACCGCGGGACTGGTCTGAAAAAGGCGCCGGCTTCGGCCCCGCGACCCAAATCCAATGATCCTTCCCTCCTACCACGTTGACGCCTTTGCCACTGCAGTCTTTCACGGCAACCCGGCGGCGGTTTGCTTGCTTGATGAGTGGCTACCCGATACCACGCTCCAAAATATTGCTGCCGAGAACAACCTCTCCGAGACCGCCTTCCTCGTGGCGCACGGCGGGGATTACGATCTCCGGTGGTTCACGCCGGCAATCGAAGTTGATCTTTGCGGCCATGCCACGCTGGCCGCAGCCTTTGTGTTGTTCACGGAACGTGGCGTCAACACGAACGCGATTCGCTTTCACTCTCGCAGTGGACTCTTGACGGTTTCTCGCGACGGCGCCGTCCTCACGCTTGATTTCCCCTCGCGCCCGGCCATTCATTGCACTGCGCCGGAAGCGTTGGTTCGTGGCTTGGGTGCAAAACCAGGCGAAGTGCTGAAGGCGCGCGATTATCTCGCCGTGTTCGCCAGCGAAACCGAGGTTCGCGCGCTGAAGCCCGACTTCGCCGCGCTGCGAACACTCGATTGCCTGGGCATCATCGCCACCGCGCCAGGCAATGATTGCGATTTCGTCTCCCGCTTCTTTGCGCCGGGCGCCGGGGTGGACGAAGACCCCGTCACCGGTTCGGCGCATTGCACGTTGATACCCTACTGGTCGCGACGACTGGGCAAGCCGGCTTTGTTGGCGCGGCAAGTCTCCACCCGCGGCGGCG
>JANOHH010000179.1:0-1567 GCA_031406395.1 Verrucomicrobiota bacterium
GGCGAAGTGCAAAGTGTTTTCCTTGCGCACCGGAAGCCACTAGACGAGGCGAAGGAAGTTTTCTGCGATACCGCTTCGCTCACGAGTGTGTTGCTACTGAAGGTGCTGCTGGCGGAACGTGGGCTGAAGCCGGAGTTCAGACCGCTGGACATTTATGCGGTGGCGAAAGAAAAGGATTTTGTCCTGCTCATCGGCGACGCGGCGCTGGATTTCCTCCTCACCCCGCATGAACACGAGATTCTTGATCTGGGTACGGCGTGGTTTGAACTGACGTCGCTGCCGTTCGTGTTTGCCGTCTGGGCGCTGCGGCGTGGGATCGAGAACCGAGAACTGCGGCGACAGTTGCGCGAGGCAAAGGATTTCGGGATGGATACGCTCGATCACATCATCCACAGCCGGACGGAATACACGGAAGATTTTCGCAAGGACTACTTTGGCTGGCATCTGCACTATCACCTCGGCACGGACGAGAAGCGCGGCATTGCTAAGTTCGTGGTGTTGCTGCGCAAGCACGGCTTCGGCCCGGTGTTCGAGCCGAAGTTCCTGGGGTAGAGGTCGGCGCGCTGCGCCGACCGGACGCCGCAGCGCAGCGGCCCTGCCGCTACTTGACCGGCGGCAATGGTCGGAAGAGGAAGAACAACGTGCTCATGCCCGGCAGCGTGAGGTCAATGGACTGCGACCGGCCGTCCCATTTGGTCGGGCTGGTTTTCACCGGTTCGGTATGTCCCGCGCCATCGCCCCCGTATCGTTTGGCGTTGGTATTGAGAATTTCCACCCAGAGTCCTTCGTGCGGTACGCCGACCCGATAATTGGGACGGGGCACCGGGGTCATGTTGGCGACCACGAGCAGGATGTCGTCGGGTTTGGTACCGTGCCGGACGAAGCTGACGACGCTGTTGCTGCCATCGTTGTTGTTGACCCACTGAAAACTTTGGTAATCGTAGTCTGACTCGGGCAGGAATGCGTGCTGGAGATAGACCTGGTTCAGGTCGGTGATGAGCAGGCGCACGCCGTCGTGGTCGAGGTATTGGAGGAGATGCCAATCGAGGCTTTTGTCGTAGCGCCATTCACCGGCCTGCGCGAACTCGTCACCCATGAACAGGGTTTTCTTGCCGGGCCAACCCCACATCCAACCGTAGAGCGCGCGCAACTGCCGGGCTTTGTCGGGGATGTGTTCGGCGGCCATCTTGAGGAGCATCGAGCCTTTGCCATGCACGACTTCGTCGTGGGAGAACGCCATCATGAATCGCTCGGTGTTCTGGTAAATCATGCCGAACGTGAGCTGGTTGTGGTGGTACTTCCGATGGATGGGGTCTTTCTTGAAATACTCGAGCGTATCGTGCATCCAGCCCATGTTCCATTTCAGGTCGAAGCCGAGGCCGCCCAGGTACGTGGCGCGCGTGACGCCGGGCCACGTGGTCGACTCCTCGGCGCAGAGAATGACGCCCGGGGCCTTCGTGTGGGCGCGCTGGCAGAGCTCCTGGAGGAAGACGACGGCATCGAGGTTCACCCGGCCGCCGTACTGATTGGCGACCCATTCGCCGGGGTGGGAGGCGGCATAGTCGAG
>JANOHH010000216.1:0-1475 GCA_031406395.1 Verrucomicrobiota bacterium
ATCTGGCGAATCTGGTTCTCAATCAGGCCGTCTTCGGCACCAATCCGGAGGAACGTCCGCGGGTCGTAGCGCGAGATGCCGCCCTCGCCGGCCACCCAGAGCGCACCATCGGGAGCATTCTGGAGGCTGGCCCCGCGACTCAGCAGCCCGTCCCCTTTGTTGAAACACAGAAAACTTTTCCCATCGTAACGCCAGAGACTGTCTCTCCCTCCGCCGCCGAACCATAGCACTCCCTCGGCATCGCGGTGGATTGCGGTGACTTCATCGGTCAAGCCGTCTTTTGGCCCGAAGACTTTGAAGGCCTGCTTGCCGGTCCGTCCGGCTGCCGGGTCATAACGCGTCACGCCACCCGAGCCGCCGAACCAGAGCACGCCGTTGGCATCCCGATGAATCGCACCCACAAAGTCTCCCGTCAAACCGTCTCTCATCCCGTAGCGGACGAAATTGGTTCCCTCCATGCGCACCAGTCCTCCGCCGCCCCAGCCCCCCCAGCCGCCGAACCAAACGACGCCGGTGGGTTCACGCAGGATTGCATAAACTTGCAGCCGCAGTCCGTTGGTTTCGGTCAACCAGGACCAGGCCTTGCCGCCGCTGCGTTCAGCGGAGGCGTCATAGCGGGAGACCCCGCCATCACCGCCAAACCACAGCACGCCGTCCGGTTCGCGCTGGATGGTGTGAACATTATTATTCAACAACCCGTTGGCCGTGGTGAAGTGTTCCCATTTCCGACCGCCCTTGCGCTCGGCGGACGGATCGTAACGCGTCACGCCCGCTCCCTCGGTGGCAAACCACATCACGCCATTGGCGTCGGCGCATACAGCTTCGATACTGTTGCCCGGCAGACCATCTTCCTTGGTGAAGTTGACGAACTCGCGCCCATCGTAGCGCGAGACACCGCCCCGCGTGGCCAACCACATCACGCCGTCGGAATCGAACGCCATCTGCCGGACGTCATTATGCACCAGGCCTTGCTGGTAATCGTAAGTCTTCCAGCTTCCCTTTTTGAACGGAGCGATTTGGAACTGAATCGGTTCCGGGCTGGGCCCGGTAGGGCCCTCCAAGCCAGCCACGGTTACCACGTTGGTGTCGTCCACAAAACCGCCCGGCACGTGGCAGCGGATTTGGTAAGCGCCGGGCTTGAGATTCCCGAACTTGAAATTGCCCTTGTCGTCCGTGAGCGTGGCGGCAACCGGAACGCGGCTGTCCTCAGCCGCAACGGGTGGAAAGACCATCGGCGCCACGAATTGTCCGCACGCCTCGGTTAGCACCCGGACACGCTGCGGCTGGGGATAGCCGCGCTCCAACAAAAAAGCCGGAGCAGCCTCGCGACCGCTCCGGCCCGCGTTCGGACAACCCACGTTGCCCGTGAACTCTTGAACTTCAACGCGGAAACCCAGGTTCAAAAGCAACCACCACAACTATTCCAACCCGGAAAACGTGCGTGGTGGACATGGCAAATGCGTGGCGGAATGGTG
>JANOHH010000251.1:0-5290 GCA_031406395.1 Verrucomicrobiota bacterium
CTTTATCGCACCGCCGGAGATCTCCCCGGGTATTGCGCACTGACTTCCACGCTTATGCCCGCCACATATACTTCCGCAGCTTCCGTGCAAGAACTGGACTTTGAGTCTTCGTGCCCTCTCCTCCACTGCGGCTGCCTCGGATGTGATTCCTGTTCGTCAGGCCAGCGTTTTGCTTACAGCTTCCTTCAGATTCGGCCTCGCGGCCGACACCCTTGCTGTTCGGCTAGCACTTCCCCTTGCCGGGTGTGCATTGGACTTTAACCAACTAGTCAGTGCGCCCTGCCGGGCGCACACAAATGAAAAAGGCCCGAAGCAACGCCTCGGGCCTCTAGTTCAAATAACAGTTTTCTGGTTAGGGCAGAAAGTGGGAAACATTTGCAGTCGTGCCGCCCACGACTAGGCAAACAGGAGGCACACTAACAGCGCCAATCGTGTAGCTGCCCACAAACGTTGCCCCCGAACCGCCGGAAGGGCAGACGATGCCAGCCACCGTGCCAGCGCGGCCGAGGTAGGCACCGATGCTGGTTGCGCCCGGCGTGGCCGTGCTCAGTTGCTTGTTTTCCAACGCCCATTGCTGCTTGGCCCCGTCAATCTGACGCAGGTTGTTGATGCAGGCGTTCATCTGGGATGTGGTGCGGGCTCGCACGAAGTTGGGAATCGCGATCGCGGCCAGCAAACCGATGATGGCCACTACGATCATGATTTCAACGAGGGTGAAACCAGCTTTTCGGGAGGTATTGATCTTCATAACTATTTTCCTTTTTCTGTTCTATGACGGTGTGAACACTACAGCAGGCAGGTTATACAATTACGGTTGGTGTTCACTTATTGCCTGCTGCAACCGCAAGTCAGGATTCAGCAGCACCGATGCCAAGCGTTCGCGGGCGTGGAGTCTCACTCGAAACAAACAAAAAAGCCCGGGGCGTGACCGGGCTGGGAAAAGCACTTAGTACTCGGTCGTGCTAGGGACGGAGCTTGTGCGGTGGGGTGTTACCCGCGTTCAGGCAGGTCACGCTCGTCGCCGCACCGACCGTCCCCGCCAACTGGTAGTCTTTGTTGCCGGCTGGGCATTTCGGGACTTCGTTCCCCTTGATATAAGACTTAACATCGTTGGCCGTAACGGGATCACCGTCGGTTTTGTTATTCTCCAATGCAAATAGATCAATCGCGCCGTCGATCTGCTTCATATTGTTGATACAAGCGCCAGCCTGGGCAGTATTACGGGCTTTGACAAAGTTGGGAATCGCTATCGCCGCGAGCAAGCCAATGATCGCCACCACAATCATGATCTCAACCAAAGTGAAGCCTTCTTGGCCAAATTGTCGTTTCATTTTCATTTACAGTTTCTTCTTTGTTTGGCCGCTCTAACCCAACAGGCAAAGTCTAAAAAGCAGGTTTTCATGGTTCACTCATTGCCCGAGGCCTATTGCCGAAATAACCCTAGCCAACCGCACCCCGAATGCAACGGCCAATCACATCTCAGACCAAGGATTCTTTCCCGACCACTTTCCGTAGTTTCCCCGGGGGCTGAAACCGGTAGGTTGTCCATTTTGTGGCACGAATGTCCAACCGGGCACGGAATGGGACAGTTGTTCGACTCTGTCTGGCCAATGCTGCCGCTTGTGATCCAAGGTGACCCCCGTGTCATCGGACTCGGACGGCAGCCGGTTTGAAGTCGCTGGCGGGATAGCGCCGCAGCGGCGTATTCACGCTGTGGCGCGGGGCGTCGCCGCGACCCTCTCCCACCTCAACTGCAACGTCCCGGTTTAGCGCAAGATATCAAGGCGGTTGGTGGATTGAATGGTTCGGAGGGAATCGCGGTAGGAGGCATAATTACGGAGTAAGCTTCCCTGGAAGTCATCGAACCGCTGGATAGAAATCATGGGTTGAGGAACGCCGTTGGTTTGAGTAAATAGTGTCGCCGCACTTTGATTGGAAATATGATACCCCAAACCCGAATGGCCGGACTGATTGCCAGCTGGGTCCCGCCGGCTACCGGTACGGATTTCCTGGCCGATAATGACTGCGAATTCATCATACGAGCTTAAATAAATTCGGCGCTGCGCGGTCGAGCTAGGCGAATAGAGTGAGCGGCCTTGATATAATTCACCAGGGGGAACCGGCAGACCCAAGGCTTCCAGCACCGTCGGCAACAAGTCAACTTGGGAGCCGATCATCGGGTTGACTCGATACTTCTGTTGTTCGGGGTCCATGAGGATGAGCGGGACGTTGGCCAACTGGGGAGTGACCCGCCACCCGTGGCCAATGGGCCCACCTTTTTCACCCAGCATCTCCCCATGGTCAGAAGTAATCACCACCAACGTTTTGTCCAACAATCCAGTTGCTTTAAGTTCATCTAGAATCGACGCAATAATCGAGTCCATGTAAAGCAGTTCGTTCAAGTAGGCGGACGAGTAATCGCCGTAGTCTGACAATTTGAACTTGCGAAACTCCTTCGGGATCTTGTCGTAGGGATAATGGGGTGCCGCCGGAACGTAGGTCAAAAAGAAACGCTGGCCCGAACCGGCGTATTTCTTAAGTTGCCGGCGAATCGCCCGCGCCGTGGACTCTTCCGTGAGCCCCCAGGAAACCCGCTCCGCACCGTGTTCGCCAGGCATTGTGTCCGCATCATACATTTCGGAAATATGACGATTCTTTAAGAAATCCCGGAAGCCGGTGTAGTCGAAATAGGACGAGTAAAAGATTGAACACTCGTAGCCCTGATCACCCAGAACTTCAAAAACACTTTTCACAGGCACCCGGTTGAGCGTAAACTGGCTAAAATCAGGGACGGGGTAAAGGCCCGTGAAAGTGGCGAATCGTGCGTGAATGGAGCCGGCAAAACTGGAAAAGAAATTCGGAAAAATCTCCATGCGATCTTTATATTTCGAAAGGAGGGGTTGGGTTTCATTGGTGCCGCTGAACAATGAAAGGTGCTGATTGTAGGAAGATTCCTGGAAAATGAGCACCACATTTAAATCCCGGGGCGGGCGGGCGGTTGCCGCAACCGACCAATCCGACATGCCCAACTCGGTCGCTGCACGGAAAAACGCCTCCGGCTTCTGCCCGTAATTCACGGTGCGCTTCCAGAGCGGGCTGGTCTGGACCAATCGAAACAAGCTTTGCCCTTCGGCATTGTCTGGCTTTGTGATAACGCCGCCCAGCATGGCGAGCATGGCGAAACATCCAACCAAAGACCAGACTCGAAGTCGCCGGGTCTGAGCTTCGGGGAACGACCCGCCTCTTCTCAGCCACCAGGCCAAGATTCGAACGGCGGCCCAATAGGCCACCCCGGCGATGGCAAGCGTCACGAGCAGCATGGGAACGTAAGGCTTCGCCATGCGTACCATCATCTTTGGATCGTTGCCGAAAGCGAGAAGGTCCCAGCCCAAGCGTACCCCCATGAGTTGAGTCAACCACAGGTCCACCATGGCCAAGGTGATCATACTGAATCCGATCACATCAAACCACCACAACGACCCGCTGGAGCGGAGGCGGCAATAAATCATCGCCCCCACGGTCAGGATCCCCGTCACGAGTAGTTCGCCAAGGAAATAGTGCGGAAATTTTGCAGCAAAACCAATGACGTTGTTAAAATTCGCCGCCATTGGATAATTCGCGTTGGACAACAACAGAAGCGCGACGAAGAAAAAGGCCCCTGCATCGGCCCAGGGACGAAGAAACCCCTCGCGCCGCGCAATAAGTGTTGCGGCCATGAACAAGGCTACGAGCCAGCTGGATAACACCAAGAGATACGAGGGCAATTGTCCCACCGCCGGCAGTTCAAGACGGAACAGACCCCAGACCAAAAGGGTCCAACTCACCGGCGCCAGCAGCCACATTGGGGAAAAGGCTCGTTTGGAGCAACGCAGCTGGAACACAGACACCAGGCCGAAAAGGAGAATTACCCACAAATCACTCGTACGCGAAATGAAATCCTGCCAGCAGACGATCCAATACAGTCCGGCGAACGTTGCCGTCAAAGCGAAGGCCTGGTGCTCCCGTCGAAACCGGACCAACAAATAGTAGCCAACCACGTAAGCCGAAATCCAAACCATCAGAAAGGGCGCACGAAAAAACAAATTGAGACTCAAGTACGCCACCAAATCCTTCCAATTCAAGACTCCCGTCATGACCGGATACAAGTAATTCTTGTCTCCTTCATGAAATGCCAGAAAGATCAGGAGCCCGCCGAAACCGAGCACCAAGGCATTCGCCACTCGGACGGCTCGGACACCGGCGGGCTGGCATTGTTTTCCAAACTGGATCAGGGTGTAAACCAGCACTCCGGCCAGCACATAGAACGCGAAGCTGCCCATCCAAGACACGGAATCGCCGCTGGTTCGCCAATGAATCTCCTGCAGATGCTTCCGCAATCCAATCAGCAGGACGAGCTTGATCAATGCGAGGGCCCCGAAGACAACAACGATTCGACTCGCCATCGCAGGAGGAACGACCAACCACGAACGCCAGCCGGCCCGGACACTTGCGTGTTCGGAATCAGGACTCGTCGCACCAAAATCATTCAATCCCATAGCCAAATTGGAAGCCGCAGCTGCGCACTTGTCGCAAACCTCATGCCCGGGTTAGCATCGCCCGGATGACTTTACATCACCGCTCGTGCATTTACATCGCGGGCCATCGCGGTCTGGTGGGCAGCGCCATCTGGCGTGAATTCGCGCGGCACGGGTTTACGCAATTGGTCGGACGCTCCCATGCCGAACTCGAGCTCCGTGACGCCAGCGCCGTTGACCGATTTTACGCCGAAGTTAAACCTGATTACGTCGTCGTGGCGGCGGCGCGTGTCGGCGGCATCCTTGCGAATAATACCCGCCCCGCCGAGTTCATCTACGACAATTTGCAAATCCAAAACAACCTCATCCACGGCGCCTGGAAAGCCGGGGTTAAGAAACTTCTCTTTCTCGGCAGTTCCTGTATCTATCCCAGGCTCACCCCCCAACCGATGAAAGAGGACGATTTGCTGAGCGGGCCACTGGAGCCCACGAATCAATGGTATGCCATCGCGAAAATTGCCGGCATCAAGCTGTGCCAGGCGTATCGCCGACAATACGGTTGCGATTTCATCTCTGCGATGCCCACCAACATGTACGGCTTGAACGACAACTTTGACCTTCAATCCTCGCATGTACTGCCCGCGCTCATCCGAAAATTTCACGAAGCCAAATGGGCGAACGCGCTCCAGGTCACTTGCTGGGGCACTGGCCACCCCATGCGGGAATTTCTTTTTGGCGACGATCTCGCCCGGGCTTGCGTGTGCCTGATGGAAAAT
>JANOHH010000357.1:0-1698 GCA_031406395.1 Verrucomicrobiota bacterium
GTTCCGCGCACCGACCAAAACCGTATCCGGTCAGGAAGAGCAGCCCGATCGCGATCAAGTTCGAGAAACGCAACGCCCGCGCCGCGTCCGCCATGAAGATGAATGGCAGCACCACCGGGAACGTGGACAGGAAGACCAGCAGGAACACGCCGAGGGCGCCCAGCCAGTCGTCCTTGCGCAGGCGCGGATGGCTGGGGGGCTCGGGCAGTTGATTCAAGTGCAGGCGCATGCGCTCTAGCTCCGCCGGTTGCAGGACGGACGCCACCACCTCTGGCAACACGTCAGCCAGGACCCGCTGGCCCTGCTGCGGGTTGGCGGCCCGGCGCACGGCGCGCAGGGTCCGCAAGTTTTGCCCCTGCTCGCTCAGGCAGGCCATCAGGTACATGATGCCGTCAATCAAACCCCACGCCAGATTACAGCCGATGGCGCCGAACAACATCGTGCGAATCTCCGCCCGCCCGGCCTGGGCGGCACTCATCGAGCCGGTGAAGCCAAGGACCATGATCAAACCAAAGAGCACTTCCGAGATGCGCTCGATGGGCTCGAGGATTCGTTTGGAGGATTTGGTGGAATCGTCGGGCATGGCGTGAATAAGGTGAGATTGGGTCGTTGCGGCGCCAGGGCGGTTGATCAATCCCCCAGCGAAATTCCCAGCGCCCGGGCCGTGCGCGCCAGGCTGCCGTCCGGGCGAACGGTTTTCAACCGGCCCACCGCATCGCTGATCTTCACCGAGCCGACGTGCGTGCCGAGGTGCGCCACCATGGTGCCGAGTTCTCCCGCCGCGATGAGTTCGATGGCGTGGGCGCCAAACATGGTGCAGAGCGCGCGATCAAACGTGGTCGGGCTGCCACCGCGTTGAAGATGACCCAGCACACAACAGCGGGCCTCCTTGCCGGTGCGTTTCTCAACCTCCGCCGTGACCACTGCGCCGATCCCGCCCAAACGCGCCTCGCGATTGGCCTCCTGGCCGGCGGAGGTGGTGAAGTCCGCCCCCTTTTCCCGCGCACCTTCCGCCACCACCACGAGGGTGAACTTTTTGCCAAAGCCTTCGCGCTCGGTAATTTTGTTACAGATGCTTTCGTAGGTGAACGGAATTTCCGGCAGCAGGATGACATCCGCGCCGCCGGCCACGCCGGCATAGAGCGCAATCCAGCCCGCGTAACGGCCCATGACTTCAAGCACCATCACACGGTTGTGGCTTTCGGCGGTGGTGTGCAGCCGGTCGAGCGCGTCCGTCGCGCAGGCCACGGCGGAATCAAAACCGAACGTCATCACGGTGCATTCCAGATCGTTATCGATTGTCTTGGGCACGCCAACGATCGGAATGCCGTGCTCGTGCATCTGCTGCGCGATGCTTAATGAACCGTCGCCGCCGATGGACACGAGCGCGGAAATCCCGAGCGCATCCATGCCGGCTTTGGTTTCATCGCGCAACTCCTTCGGCAGCCGGCGGGATTCGCCGTGACCGACTTTCGCGGAAAACTTCCCCCGATTGGCCGTGCCGAGAATTGTGCCGCCGCGCACCAGCAGACCGCTGAGCGCGTTGTAATCCAGCGGCATGAAACGGCGCGGCTCCAGCAAACCCTCGTAGCCGCCAATAATCCCGAGGGCTTCCCAGCCGCGCTTCGCCGCGGCCTTGGCCACGGCCCGAATCACGGCATTCAATCCGGGGCAATCGCCCCCGCCCGTCACGATTCC
>JANOHH010000359.1:0-1493 GCA_031406395.1 Verrucomicrobiota bacterium
GGAGGAATCCATCGCACGATGCCCCGGGGGACAATGAGCGCCACCGAGGAAAAACAAATCGCCAACAGAGTGGTGCGCATAAGCCCCGAACTGAAGATTTTCCGCACCAGCCGCGCTGGACCATTCTTCACCGCTTCCTTCCACCGATCCGAATCCGGCACAAACAGGATGATCAACCGCGTCAACAACTCTGGCGCCGCCCCCACGAGCATCACCCAGCCCCACGAGTCGCGGGTAATGGCGAAGTTGATGCCTATCACCGCGATGAAACGAAAGGCACCGAGATGCCGCGGTTGCTGCGCCAAGTAGGTGAGACCCTTGAATAACGAGTAACAAAGAATGCTCAAGATCATCGCCCGGACCCGGCCCACCCGATCGACCAGCCAGCCGAAAACTAAGCCGCCCGCCGCCGCGCCGAGCAGGCACAGGGCGGTGATCGTGCCCACCCACATTTGCACGAATTGTTCGTCCACCACCCCGGCGACGGCCTGCATCTCCTGCAAAACGGGCCAGGGCGACGAGCGAGAGGATGCCCATTTCCAACGAGTCACATATCCAACCGAGAAAGGCGGCAATCAGGACCATCCATTGGCCACGGGCGAGTTTAGTTGAATTATTCATGGGTGCGATAGCACGTGAATTCGGGCGCATTGTTGCCAAGTTGAGCGAAGGACGCAACGGACAATGAAGGGAATGAATTACGGTCTCCAAGTTCCAGACGGGGCCCCCGGGCTAAGTGGACGTCAATAGTTTCTTGGATTCAACCGGCTTTTTGGTTAGGGCACAAAGACTCTCCCGACGTCTTGGGATACAAATTGATCAATCTTCTACCGATAAACCACCAGGCGCAAACTTGACCAAAAAGCAGAGGAAAGACGAGCAAGTTCGGACCTCCGGTACCCGAGTGCTCGTAAACCCACTGAAAAACTACTGCCAGGCTAAACACAGCGGCAACATGGAGAAAGCGCGCGCGGAGGGTTGCACGACTCGTCAAAATCCGGAGCGCCGCACCGACCGAAAGAACAGTGGCAGGCCCAAAGAATAGAACAAACGAAAGCGCAACTGCGCCCTCCCCGTGCCGCGAATCCAAGTCAACTGTCCATCCAAGTAAACCGGTTACTGTGAGGCCAAATATTACCCCCGGCACAAATGCAAACTTTGATGTCCATGGAGTATCCAACCTCAAAAGCGAAATTGCAATTACGGCCGTGCACAGCCCAGCCGTGCAACCACTCATAAGAATCCAATTCAATAAATGACTCAGAACTTCAGCAGGATTACCCCCAAAATTCAGGGGATGATCTTTGTTGAAAAGTGAGTAAGCCCACTCGACACCTTGGGGAGAACCAAACCAGATTAACGGCAACGACGCGATTGCAAATGGCGCGATTGACAGCGCAATTGCGAGGACCCACTTTCTCGTTTCAATTCTGCCGCTCACGAGCATTTGCTCATTCAAGGCTCCGCTCGTAAGCCTTGTTCGCCAGGAAGTT
>JANOHH010001009.1:0-2487 GCA_031406395.1 Verrucomicrobiota bacterium
CGCGAGTTGATGCGGGAGATTCAGCTCAAACCCTCCGAGGCCGAATTCAAGGTGGCGGTGATCGTGGGAGCCGATCGGTTGAAGACGGAGGCGGCGAATGCGTTTCTGAAAACGCTGGAAGAACCGCCGCCGAAATCGATCCTGATTTTATTGAGCACGGAGCCGGCGCGAATTTTGGAAACGATTTTGTCGCGTTGTTTGCGGTTGAATTTCGCCGGTGAAGGCGCGCGCAAGTGGGACGCCACTTTGCTGGACTGGCTGGCCCGGTTCAGTGAACTGGCGGGCGCGGAGCAGAAGAGTTTGCTCGGGCGGTACCGGCTGATGGACGTGCTGGCGCGGCGGTTGGCCGAGATGCGGGCGCGAATCGAGGAGGCACTGACGGCGCGGTCGCCGCTCGAAAAATACGATGACGTGGAGAAGGAATTGCGGGAGCGGTGGGAGGATGAATTGAAGGCGGCCATCGAGGCGGAGTATCGGCGGCAGCGGTCAGACTTGCTATTGCTGGTACAGTGGTGGCTGCGGGATGTTTGGCTGCACACCTTGGCGGGCGGGCGGGAGTTCTTGAATTTTCCCAAGGTTGCCGGGGCCGAGCAAGTGGGGGGGCGGCTCACGGCCTCGAAGGCTTTGGAGAACTTGCAGGTGCTGGAGCAAACGCAGCGGCTCCTCTACTCCAATGTGCAGGAGGCCCTGACGTTGGAAGTGGGTTTGTTGAAATTGAACTTGTAACAACTCGCGGCCCCGCTCGAACAATCACACCGATGGCGTCCAAATCCAATCCGCCGGAAACCCAGTTCCAGATCTGGGGGCCACGAATCTTTGCCAGCTTGTTCGGGGCGTTTGTCGGCCTGGCCCTGCTTAAGTTTAGCACGCCGCCGGTGATCACGGCGTCCCCCATGATGGCCGAATTGATCGCGCCGCCGACGAGTGGCTTTGAATGGCTTTTGGGGCAATGGCCGCCGGAAATCGGATACTGGGTGCTAGGCGGACTGGTATTGTTCGGAATCGCCCTCGCGCGACGGCAAACGAACACCCCACGCTGGCTGTTTGCGCTGCCGGTTGCGTGGCTGTTTTGGCAATGCCTTGCCACCACCCAGACCGTGGATGCGGAACTCTCCCGGGCCACGCTCAAACATTTCACTGCCGGTGTGGTTTGTTTTTATCTCGGATTGTTTTGCTTGGACCGGGGGGCGGCATTTTTCATGTGGCCGATCGCGACGGCGTTCGTGGTGATGCTCGTCGTGGGGTTTGGTCAACATTTCGGGGGACTGGAGGAAACGCGGCGTTACTTCTACCTCTACATTTATCCAACGATGAAAACTGTGCCGCCGGATTATCTCAAGCGGATGGCCAGCGACCGGATTTCGGCGACGCTGTTCTACCCCAACACCCTGGCCGGCGCGATCCTGCTGCTGCTCCCGCCCATCGTGGCGTGGGTTGGTCAGGCGCGGACGCAATTTACGGTCGGGGCGCGGGCGTTGTTGGGCGGTCTGCTGACCGTCGGAGCAATGGGGTGTCTCTATTGGTCGGGCTCCAAGGGCGGCTGGCTTCTGGCGTTGCTGGCTGGATTGATTGTGCTGCTCCACTTGCAATTTTCCAAACGGATAAAACTGATTTTGGTCGGGGTAGTCCTCGCGTTGGGGCTTGCGGGATTCACCTGGAAATATGCCAGCTTCTTCCAGCGGGGGGCAACGAGTGTGGTGGCGCGGTTCGATTACTGGCGGGCGGCATGGGATACGGCGGTGGCCAATCCGGTTTTGGGCACCGGGCCGGGAACTTTCAGTGTCGCCTACGCAAGAGTGAAAAAGCCGGAATCGGAAATGGCGCGGTTGACGCACAATGACTATTTGCAACAGGCATCGGACTCCGGCTTTCCGGGCCTCCTGCTCTACTCGGCTTTTATTGTCGGCGTATTGTGGGTGGGTTATTCAGGGCTCGGCGCCGGCGCCTCGGTTTTGCGCTTCGGGGTATGGCTGGGACTTTTCGCATGGGCAATTCAGGCATTGGGTGAATTCACGCTCTACGTACCGGCGGTGGCCTGGCCGGCGTTTGCGCTTGCGGGTTGGCTGCTGGGATCGACGGGGAAACGAATCGACAAGCCGGTCGTTGCGAGCTAGGCTCGCCCGCCATGAAGATTCTTTTTCTCAACGGCCCCAATTTGAATCTACTTGGTCAACGTGAACCCGCCGTCTATGGCCGGGCGACGCTGGCCGAGATCGAAGGTCGGGTGCGCAAGCGGGCAGGTGAAGTGGGCGCGGAGATCGACTTCCGTCAGACGAATCTCGAAGGGGAGCTCATCAACTGGATTCAGGGCGCCAAAGGCGCATTCGAAGTGATCGTTTTGAATGCCGCGGCTTACACGCACACCAGTGTGGCCCTGCGGGATGCCATCGCGGCTGTGGGCGTGCCGACGATCGAGATTCACCTCTCAAACACCCACGCACGCGAGGAATTCCGGCACAAGTCGCTCATCGCTCCCGTTTGCCGCGG
>JANOHH010000392.1:0-9745 GCA_031406395.1 Verrucomicrobiota bacterium
AGTAAAAAAACTGCCAGTCCCCTTAGAAAGGGTAATTGGTGCGGCTATTTGGGGTAATGCCCTCCATTCTCCGGCAGTATTTGCTTTTCTAGATGCTCTCCGTAACCTAGGAAAATGTCATATTTAACCAAGATACAGCAGTTTGCAGTTTGGTGAGGTACATACTTGATCTTTAAGTCCCCCTTGGCAAGGGGGATTCAGGAGGTTTTTCGGCTGTATCTCAATAAAAAGTGCTGTAAGAGGGGACTTTCAACATTTTTATCTAAACCAAATCTACTGGGGAACCCAGACGGATACGGAACCACCGAGTCAGCGAAACTCTGCCCAGCCATCCTGGTTAGTAGTAATTGTTTCCTTGATATGACCTGTGATATCTTTGTAGGTTTTATTAGGCTGACCGATTTCCATCCATTTGAAACCCTCACCACCATTACTTAAAATCACCGCCATGCCCCCCGGATGAGATTCATCCCCTAGGCGAGTCCAGCCGATCGTATTTGGGTGGTCAAAATAATTGTATTGCGCCCCGTAGGAATAGGTTTCCCGGACAAAAAGGAAATTATCCAGAATTTCTTGGTGACTATCTAACCAAATCTCGTACTCATTACCATCTAGCCTCCTCACGTCGGCTGCTACGAGCGAAGGTGGAGTATGAAACTGGCGTCCATCAACTGCGTTTCGTCACCAGCACGATTCCCTGCCCCGGGCGCAGGGAATAATGGAACGGTTCGGGGATGTATTCCATCGGATGCTCCGGGGAAACATCCCGCAGCGGCGCCCCAGCCTGGACCCAGTGCCGGAAAGTTTCTGTGTGAAACTCCTGATGTGACCACGGGTCCTTGTTCAGAATCAGCAAGGCCTCGTCCTTGTGCCGCGCGGACGCCTTCCACATGAGCAGGATATTCGGATTGTTGCAGGGGAGAATGTTCACCGGGCTTTCCTCGCGGAAGACGGGAAAACGTTGCTTGATGGCGTTGACCTGGGTGATGAACGGCGTGAGATCCACCCCGTTCACCTGCCAGTCGTTCGGCGTGGTGTGGACGACGTGCAGCGGTTTGCGGAAACCGTATTCAAACCCCATCGGCATCATCACGCCCGCGGAGAACAGCGCGGAGAACAGATAGCGTTGTTTGACCGCTTCGAGGTTGCCGTTGTACTCCTCGGCCAGCCGCGGTGTGTCGTGGCTTTCGGGGAAGCTGATCGAAGGCGCGGTCTCGCGAATGAGGTTGTATTGCTCAATCAACCACCAGCCCTGCATGTCCCACCACTTGGAACTGTTGAATACGTAATCGAAACCAGCCTGGGCCGTGGCGCGCGTCTCATCAATCGAGCAGCCCAGGGTCTCGGCGACAAAGCACGCTTCGGGATGGCGCGCCTTCACTTCGCGGATCAGCCGCTGCCAGAAAGCCGAAGGCACTTGGTACGCCGCGTCGCAACGAAAGCCCGTGAAGCCGAGCGCGATCAAATGTTCCACCACGCGCAGGCAGTAACGATACAGCCCTTCCTTGTCGCGGGTGTGCTCATGATCGAACTGCGCCAGGTCCGTCCACACCACCCGCTCGTTGCCGTGCTGACAGAAGGCATTGGCGATGCGTCCGTCGTGCTCACGTTCGAACCACTCCGGATGTTCGCGGGTGAGCGGCGAATCGTAAGCCGAGTGATTGATGACGAGATCGGTCATGAGCTGCAATCCGGCGACCCGCCCTTGCTGGGTCATGTGCCGGCATTGCTCGTCGGCCGGGGCCGGGTTCTCGGGATCCACCAGCGCAGGGTTCAACTGGAAATAATCCGCGATGGAATACAGGCTGCAGGACGCGCCGAGCTTTTGAATTGGGTTCACATACACCCAGTCGAAGCCCATCGCCGCCGCACGGGTGAAATGCACATTCCAACGGCCAAACGGTCCGGCCAGCAGCGGAAATAAATGATACAAATTCATACGTCGCGATCAGATTGCCGAAGCAGGAAGACGTTAGACTCCCTGGCTGAAAAGGCAAATTCACCAAGGCGCTGGGGCAGTCACGCCCAAATCTGGTAGGGTCGTCGCGCTGCGACGACCAGTGCCGCGGGTAGCGGCGCAACGGCCTCACCCGAAGCTTACGCCACCACGAAAGAGTTCCGGCCCTGCAACGGGCCGGTGGTCATCGCAGCGCGATGACCCTACCATCGCCCGTGGATCAGACGTTTTTTGGATTCGCCTGCCCCGCCCAATCCGGCAGACAATATAACCGCCCAAATCGCCGCCGGTGTAGTTCGCCGTCGAGAAAGTCGTAATGGTTCGGGACGATCAGGCGGGGCGCGAGGCGGCGAATCCTTTCCGCGCTCGCCGGGAAATGCTCCGGCACGCTGTTCAGGATGGCCGGCGGTTTGTGCACATTGAAGAAGTAGCTGGCAAACATGTCGCCGCTGAACAGCAGGTTGTGGCGTGCGCTGAAAAATCCACAGTGACCCCGCGTGTGCCCCGGCAGATGAATCACCCGCAAGCCGCCCCAAAAGGGAAGTTCCTGGTCATCGGTTAGGAACTCATCAATCCGGG
The DNA here is from genome assembly GCA_031406395.1 of Verrucomicrobiota bacterium. GTDB lineage: Bacteria > Verrucomicrobiota > Verrucomicrobiia > Limisphaerales > JADLHS01 > JADLHS01. Next base: position 2,537 of record JANOHH010000392.1, read on the forward strand.
CGGGTCGATAGCGAAACAGAAATCGCCCCGCCGTCTCGAGCCGGCCGCACCACCGATTGACACCTTGATACGGATAAGTTCCATCCACATGCGCCTGCTCGTCGGGGTGTCCGTAGATTTTCGCGCCCGTCCAATCCTTCAACCGCGCCAGATTGCCCGCGTGATCCAGATGGCCGTGGGTCAGGAGGATGGCTTTGATGGATTGCGGCGTGAGGCCCAGTTGGCGAACGCGTCGCCGGATGAAAACCGGTTCGCCGACCAGACCGGTGTCAATCAGCACGCTCGCGTCCCCGTCGTCCAGCAGGAAACAGCAGCCCATGAGGCCGCGGATGGAATGCAGGCTGGTTGGAACGTTGCGCACGCTTCAGAATAACCCGGGCCGCCAAAGTTGAAACGGCAATCTATCCCGGCAAAATGCTTGAACCGCTCGCCTTTAGGGTTGATGCACATTTTTATGCTTTCCCTGGGCGCGGACGTGGGAAAGGGAACAGATTATTTTCGATCCGTCTCACGCCACGGTCGTCCAGGTCGCCATCGTCCTGTGAACAATGGAAACGGCGCTACGCTACGACGCTGTGGCGGCGGGCGTTCCGTTTGCCGTGGAGGAGGGGCGTCTTGCCGCTCGGATAAGGCGACCGCAAGTTTCGCGGTATGGGAAAGTTCCAAGCACCTCGGCCGAATGCGTGTGATTTTTCCGCCGGGCTTGAAGCCGCGGCTTTACGTCCGGCAGGATGCCCGCCGCTACTTGGCTGGCCGAAAGTCCACAATGATGTTCATGACCTTTCCTGCCTCAAGCGTGAACGTCAGGCCCTGGGTTTTGTATTCCAATTGTTCCTGGCCGGCGTTCCACGGCTGGGCTTTGGTCGGTTGCCCAAGGGCTTTGATCACATCTTCCCGACTCGATTCCATGCCAATGCCTTCCTTGGTGCGCCCCTTGAATTTTTTGACCCCCGGGTATTTGAGCATCGAGTCCCCGCAAAAGACCACCATAACTCCTGTCTTGCCTTGGCTGACGGACATGCCGAGTTTCTGGTCATAGACCATGATCCTGCCCTGCCATTTGTCCGGCTTGCCCAGCACCGCTTCGACTTCGTTCGTCGTCATGCCCTTTCTCACCTTGCCAACACTGGCGCCTGGCACGATCAGAACGGGCTCTTCCGGCTGGGCTGCCTTCGTGCCCGTATTTGAGCTGCCACCTGAAAGTGCAATTGTCGCCATGCCACCAACCAAAGCGACGATGCCGACGCTCGCCACGAATTTGAGTTTCAACCAGATCATTGCTTTCATAGTTCCTTTCACCAGGGTTGTGAGTGTTACCGAAATTGTTGCTCCTTTCGCCACGGTTGCGATAACCGTCACCGCCAGTCCTTCGGGCGCGGCCTGGACCGAATTCGCCGACACCGCGCCCGCAATGAGCGTCGCCGTCAACGTCACGCCCCGCTTGCTGAAAATCTTCCGCAGCTTTTCCAGCGCGCGGTTCACGCGCATCTTGGCCGCGTCCTCGCTCGCGCCGAGCGCCGCGCCGACTTCGCCCAGGCTGCGGTTCTCGAAAAAGCGCAGCACGATGGCGTGCCGGTCGCGCTCGCCGAGTTTGCCCAACGAGTCATCGAGCAGTGGCGCAATGCGCTGCCACGGATCGTCTTCATCGGGATGGGGTTCGTTCAACACGGATTGCATATATGCTTCCTGTTCGCGCTGTTGCCGGCGGTTTTGGCCGCGCAGAAAATTCGCCGCTGTCAGCCGCGCAGTCTGATAGAGCCAGCCGGAGAGAATGGTCTTCGGGCCGAGCGCTGCCGCCTTGCGGGCGAGGATGATGAACACGGCTTGCGTGACTTCCTCGGCGGCGTCCGGATCGCTGGTCTGCCGCAACGCAACGGAATAGACGAGATTGAGATGCCGCGTCACCAGCACAGCGAACGCGGCGTCGGACTGGTGTTCCGTGAAATCCTGCAGCAATTGGTTGTCATCCGCTTCCGACATTCACCAAGTAATGTCCGCCAGACGGGAAAGGGAACAGAATATTCTTAAACCACGAAATACACGAACCCCACGATAGCAGGGAGCCGCCAATGCTTGTGAAAAATGAAAAGTTTCGTGTGTTTCATGGGTTTCGTGGTTCAATCCCCGCCGCGCATGAGCAAAATTGTTGGTATCGATTTCGGCACGACCAATTCGCTGGTCGCCACGGTGGACAGCGGCATCCCTTTTGTCATCGCTGACGCCGAGGGCCGCCGGCTTACGCCGTCGGTGGTGCATTGGCCCGCGCAGGACGCCGAACCGATCGTCGGGCACGCGGCCAATCGGGTGCGTTTGGTCAAGCCAGCGGAAACGGTTTATTCGGTGAAGCGTTTTATCGGACGTCGCGGCGCGGACCTGACGGAGGAGGAAAAGCGTGTGACCTATCCCATCACGGGCCAGGGCAGCGGGCCGGTGCGGATTCCCATCCACGGTCGCGATTTTCTACCCGAGGAAATCTCCGCCGCAGTGCTCAAAAAGCTCAAGCGCGATGCCGAAGCGGCCCTGGGTGAAACGGTCACCCGCGCGGTTATTACGGTGCCGGCGTATTTCAACGACGCGCAGCGCAGCGCCACCAAGCGCGCGGGCGAACTCGCCGGTTTTACCGTCGAACGCATCCTCAACGAGCCAACGGCCGCCGCGCTGGCGTATGGCTTGGACAAGCTCAAGGAGAAATCCAAGATCGCGGTTTACGATCTGGGCGGCGGCACGTTTGATCTCTCGATTCTCGAACTCAGCGAAGGTGTGTTCCAGGTGTTCTCCACGAATGGCAATACCCGTCTGGGGGGAGATGATCTGGATCGGCGTATTCTGGATTTCTTGGTGAAGAAAATTGGGGCGGGCGGTGGTCCGGATTTATCCCGTAGCCGCCGACGTGAGGAGGCGGAAAGGATGCGTGCTTTGGAGAATCCGCCTCCTTACGTCGGCGGCTACGATGAATTGGCGATCCTCTCCCGTATCCGCGAAGCCGCCGAGCAGGCGAAGATCAGGCTCTCCGCCGAGACCGAAACCGAAATCGCCCTGCCATTCCTCGCGCCGGACTTCAGCTTCCGTTACCAACTCACGCGCGCAGAACTGGAAAATCTCACGCGCGATCTCATCTTGCGGACGCGGCAGCATTGCCTTCGCGCGCTGGCGGACGCCAAGCTGGAAGCTAAAGACCTGGATCAAATCATTCTGGTCGGCGGACAGACGCGGATGCCGCTGGTCCGTCAACTCGTGGGCGAGTGGTTCGGCTGCGCGGATTTCGAAGAGACGCGGGGCGGAATCCGGTTGGGCGCGGATTATCACCCAGCCGCCGGCCCGCAGCTCAACACGTCGCAAAATCCCGACGAAGCCGTGGCGCTCGGCGCCGCGATCCAGGCGGAGATCCTTTCCGGTGGTTTCCGCAATGTGCTGCTGCTGGATGTGACGCCCCTGTCGCTCGGCCTGGAGACATTCGGCGGGTTGTTCAACGTCATCATCCCGCGCAACTCCACGATTCCCGTGAAGGCAGGCGAGATGTTCACGACGGCGGTGGATCATCAGCGCAGCATGTTGATTCACGTGCTGCAAGGCGAACGTGAGCGGGCCAAGGACAACTGGAGTCTCGGCAAGTTCACCTTGGGGTTCGAGGCCGCCCCGCGGGGCGTGCCGCGGGTGGGCGTGCAATTCGAGATTGATGCGAACGGGATCCTCCATGTGCTGGCGCGCGACACGCGCACCGGGCGGGAACGCGTCGTGGAGATGAAATCTGCCGTGGACGTGGACGACGTGGCGGTGCAACAGATGGTCGAGGAATCGGTGGAGCATGCTTTCGAGGATCTGGCGGCGCGACGCTGGGTCGAGGCCAAGCTCAAGGCGAACGAACTGATCACCGCCACACGCAAGGGCCTCGCGAGCTTCACAGATGAGCTGGAGGTGGACTACAAGGCACAGCTCGAAACGGCCGTGCGCGAAGTGGAACAGACCGTTGCCGGGGAAGACAAGGAAACCAAAATCGGCGACTTCAAAAAACTGCAAGTTGCCTGCGCCGCACTGGACGAGGTGACGAAACCGCTCGCGGAATTGCTCATGGACAAGGCCATGGAGGCAATGTTGCGCAAGCGGGGGGCGATTTCGTGAGTTGAGTCAGCGTTACGTTCGAAAACTTCGTGGCTGCCGACGTGAGCAGGCGAAAGAAGCCTGCGTCAAAAGTCCGCCTCCTTACGTCGGCGGCTACGCACATTTTGACTACCGCCTCGACACTCAACCCGAGCTTTGTTACCAAGTCCCCTGTGCGCCGCGAATTACTTAAAGACATCTCCCGCCTGGTGGTCAAGCTCGGCACGGGCGTGTTGACGGACAGTCAAAAGCAACCCGATCCCGCGCAACTGGAGCAACTCGTCGCGCAAATCGCGGAACAACGGAAGGCGGGCCGCGAAGTGGTGATCGTCAGCAGTGGCGCGGTCGGCGCCGGTATGGGCGTGCTGGGCTACGAGAAACGGCCGGGCGAACTCGCCGAGCTGCAAGCCTGTGCTGCCGTCGGTCAGCCGCGGCTGATGGCGGTTTATGAGAAGCTTTTCGCTGCGCATGGCTTGCACGTCGCGCAGGTGCTGCTCACGCATGACGACCTGGAACATCACGAGCGCCATCTGAACGCCCGGAACACGCTCGTCACGCTGTTGGGCCGCGGCGTTGTGCCCATCATTAACGAGAACGATGCCGTCTCGTTTACGGAAATCAAATTTGGCGACAACGACAAGTTGTCCGCCCTCGTGGCGTCGTTGCTGCCCGCCGACTTGCTCGTCATTCTGACGACGGTGGACGGCGTGATCGAGAATTTTGGCAAAGCCAACCCCCGCACGATTTCGGTCATCGAAGCGATTGACGACGCGATTGAGCAGATGGCCGGCGGCACGGACAGCGCCACCGCGGTCGGCGGCATGTCGTCAAAAATTCAAGCGGCGAAAATCGTCGTGCGTTCCGGAATCCCGCTCGTCATCGCGTCCGGAAGGAAGAAGCAGATGCTCGCGCGGGTGCTGGCGGGGGAGGACGAAGGCACGTTGTTCATCGCGCAACCGACGCGGCTGCAGGGCCGCAAACGTTGGATCGCGTTCTTTCATCATCCGAAAGGCGCGTTGTTTGTGGATGACGGCGCGAAGAAGGCGTTGCGGGAAGCAGGCAAGAGCCTGCTGCCGCCGGGCTTGGTCCGGTGCGAAGGCGAGTTCGTGGCCGGCGATCTGGTGCGGATTTGCGACTTGAACGGGACCGAATTCGCCCGTGGCATTGCGAAGTTTGGCGTCGAAGAAATACGCACCCGCAAGCTGACTCGCGTGGAGCTGGTACATCGGGATGACATGGTGATTTTGTAAATGAAACATCCAATGCCCAAAGCTGAATCCAGCAGCGGGCGATACCATGGCGTGGTGGTTCGATGTTTTCCAAGATGAAACGCATAGCTGCAATTGACGACTTGCTAAAAGTCATGGCTCGCCTGCGCGCGCCCAAGGGCTGTCCGTGGGACCGCGAGCAGGATCACCTGACGCTGCGCCGCCACGCGATCGAGGAGGTCTATGAACTCATTGACGCCATTGAGGCGGGTGACGATCACGAGATGGCCGAGGAGTTGGGGGATCTCTTGTTGCAAGTCGTTTTCCATTGTCAGATGGCGAAGGAACGCGGAGCGTTTGATTTTGAGAAGGTCACGCGGCATCTGGTGGACAAACTCATTCGACGTCACCCGCACGTGTTCGGCACGACGAAAGTGAAGGGCGTGGGCGAAGTCTGGGCGAACTGGGAAAAGATCAAACACGCCGAGAAAAAGGGCACACGCCACGAACGCCGGTCCGCGCTTGACGGGATTCCCAAACATTTGCCCGCGCTGATGCGCGCCGAGAAGCTGGTGAGGAAGGCAGGCAAAGCCGGGTTGCTCAAGGCTCCCGCCGGCAAGCGTTCCCGCCCAACCAGGGCCAGTAAGGCGGCCATCGCGAAGCAACTTTTCGAACTCGCGGCATATGCCCAAAAACGTGGCTGGTCCGCGGAGGAGTTGTTGGTGGCCGAGACAAAGCGCCGCGAGGGCCTCTGGCGGAAGGAGGAGCAGCGGTAATTTCCCCATCGCGGCCGGTTTTGTCTGCGGATGAACGATTTCAGGTTTCCGGCCAAAATGCCTGGCCGTTGGCGCTTGCCCTTCGGTGGGCACTTATTGCCAATCTTGGGCGCAACGCGCGATTGCGTGAAGCCGTGGCTTTGCTTAACCTGCGCGGGTGAATACTTGGAATCTCATCCGACTTGCGGCGCGGGTCGCGTTCTGCGGCCTGGCGGTGGTCGGATGTTCGCCGTCGGACGTACGAGTGAGGGACGAGAAGAAGGAGCCGCAGTTTTTGATCGGGCTCAGCCGGAAGAACGCGATGGATTTCGAGGGCGCAATCGAGGCCTTCGAGCAGGCACTCGAGGTGAATCCGCAGTCCGCGGCGGCGCATCTGCAACTCGGCTGGTTGTACGCGGAGAAAAATTCCGATCCGGCCGCCGCTATTTATCACTACGAACAGTTTCTGAAGCGGCAGCCCACGGCGCCCGAGGAGGAAATGATTCGCAAGAACATTCTTTTCTTGAAGCAGAAACTGGCGGAGGCCGTGCTGCCCATGTCGCCGGCGGCGGGCGTGCAAAAGGAACTCGAGCGTATGACCGTGGAGAATCGAAAGTTGCGTGACGAGTTGGAAGGGTTGCGGGCTGATTCAGCGGCGCGGGCGGGTGCGCCGCAGCGGCCGGCCGGGCGGGTGGAAAGCGGACGGGTTAGTCCGGTATCCCTTGGAAGTCTGGCGGGGAGTAGCCAGCCAACGCCGAACTCGAGCCAGATGGGCGGCGCCAGCTCGAGCGGACGGAACCACAAGGTGGTAGCGGGCGACACACCGACTTCCATTGCCCGCCGCTACCGCATCCGGGTCGAGGCGTTGCTCGCGGCGAATCCGGGCTTGAATCCCAAGCGAATGCGGATTGATCAGCACCTGACGCTTCCGGCGCGGTAACTGCGGGCAGTGGGAAAAATACTGTGCGGTTCTTGAACGGCGGTCGTGGCGATCTGTCTGCTCTACGCGGGGTGAGTTGATTTGGTCAACCCAGAGCCAGGCCTGAGCGGGATGCGGCGGCAAAAAAAAATGAACATTTATTTGACACAGTTTGCCCGATTCCAGTAAACCTCTGATGTCACGTCGTCTCTGGGTCGGTCATAAACCA
>JANOHH010001012.1:0-6630 GCA_031406395.1 Verrucomicrobiota bacterium
CTCGATTGACTTGCCAGCCCAGCGAGTCTTCCAAAAGAGTAATACTACTGATAAAGCTCACGCCTTCGGGGCTGCCGCTCGCGGCGTTGGCGGGTTTGAAGGACAACGATTGTCTGGAGTGCCACTCGGACAAAACGCTAACGAAGACGAATGCCGCCGGGAAGGAAATCTCCCTCTTCGTTGACCCCGCCAAACTCATCGCCTCCGCGCACACGACCAACTCCTGCGCCAGTTGCCATTCGGATCTCACGGAGAAACATCCGGACGACAACCTCGCGGCCCAGCCGGTCAACTGCCGTGAGTGTCATGAGCGCCAGACCGCGAGTTACGGCGCAAGCGTCCATGGCCGCGCGCTCAAAGGCGGGGATGCCAGTGCCGCCACCTGTAGGGATTGTCATGATTCGCATGAGGTGCTGCCGCCGACTTCGCCGCTTTCCCCGTTGCACGTCCTGCGGCAGGCGGAAACCTGCGGCACGTGTCACGATCAACCGGCAAGGGACTTTGCGGAAAGTGTGCATGGCAAGGCGCTGGCGGCGGGGGTACGCGATGCGCCCACCTGCACGGACTGCCACTCGGAGCACAATATCAAATCGCTCACGGGGGATGCGTCGCGCACGGTTTCCGCGGACGTGTGCAGCCGCTGCCACGCTTCGGAGCGGCTCAACACGAAATACAATCTACCATCCGACCGGGTGCGGACGTTCTTTGAGAGCTACCACGGCCTCGCATCGCAATACGGCTCCACGCTCGCCGCGAACTGCGGCAGTTGTCATGGCTACCACAAGATCCTGCCCTCGACGGATCCCGCCTCCACCATCCACAAGTCGCACCTCGTAGCGACGTGTGGCAAATGTCATCCGGGCGCCAACGAGATGTTTTCGTTGAGCAAAGTTCATGTGGACATCGCGGCGGCGCAAAGTGCTTCCGACCTCGGCAGCCAGATCAACTGGTGGGTGCGGAAGATTTACCTGCTGCTGATTGTTGGCCTGGTCGGGGCCATGTTTGCTCACAATTTCCTGCTCTTCATCCGCAAGGTGGCCGCCCATCTGCGCACCACGGGCCGGCCGGTGTTGCGCATGACCCGATCGCAACGCTGGCAACATGCCTTGCTGGCGATCAGTTTCATTGTGCTGGCCATCACGGGCTTTGCGCTCAAGTTCCCGGATTCGTGGGTGGCCACGCTGATGGGTTCGAGCGAATCATTCCGCCGCTGGTCGCATCGCGGCGCCGGCATCGTGCTGCTGCTGGTCGGCGCATATCACCTCATCTACCTCCTGGTTTCGAAGGACGGACGGCGCTTGGTAATGGATCTGTTCCCGGTCAAAAAGGACGTCGCGGACGTTTGGGCGGCAGTTTGCTATCTCACGGGCTTGAGTCCGGAGAAACCGAAGATTGGGCGGTTCGGCTACGCGGAGAAGATGGAGTATTGGGCGGTGGTGTGGGGCACCATCATCATGGGCGTCACGGGTCTGATGATCTGGTTCAAGATGGACGTGACGCACTGGCTGCCGCGCTGGATGGTGGATGTGGCGCTGACGATTCACTACTACGAAGCCATTCTGGCGTGTTTGGCAATCATCGTCTGGCATTTCTATCACGTCATGTTGGACCCGGACGTTTATCCGTTGAACCTCGCGTGCTGGGACGGCAAAGTATCGCAGCATTGGCAGGCGGAGGAACATCCGCTGGACCCGGCGACGCTTGCTCCGAAGGCCACCACGGGCGGGGCAACTACCGGTGCGACCATGAGCTCGGGCCCGCCAAAACCATAATGTTAGCGCCGCGTGAAGACTTCTGATGCCCCCCGCAACGAAGAGTCTTTACGATGTTATTCCTGCGGACGTGAAATTCGGGACGGCAACTGGTTCGCCCGGATCCAGGATGGCGGCACGCGCGTCGTCTTCTGTCGTCCCTGGTGCGTGGAAGTGTTTCTGGACGCACCCGAAAGGCGGATCGCCGGACCGGAAGTTGTTCCACGCGACGCTGGGTGACGCGCTCAACTGGGAAACGGCCGCGCCGCCATGAGCACCAACCGCTGTCGGGCGGCGTGTAGCCGACGGATTACGACCGCAGTCGTGCGCTTCATTAGTTCGTAGCCCAACGCGGGATCGGCGTCGCACTGCTCGCGCAGCCAGGTGCCGTAAAAGAAAATCGCCCGCACCGGCTCGACCGCCCGGGCCGTGAAATTCCACGTGTACGGTGGAAACAGCCACGACCACCCCAGGACGTCACCCGTACCGATGTAATCCACCAAAACGCCCGGCCGATCCGTCGCCTCCGCTTCCAATTGCACCCGGCCCTCGACGATCAGATAGAATCGGTTCGCCATTTCGCCTTCGCGAAAGATCAACTCCCCCACCTTGAACTCCACGGGCATCACACACCCCGCCAACGGAGCAAGCAACGCAGCGTCGAGGTCGCGCAGAAAGGGATGCGTCTTCCAAGCGTCCGGCCAAAGCGGGTTCTCCGACGGCGCGCCGACCGGGTGAGACCTCGTGCTGGGTTTAGTGTTCAAATCACAAACTCCGGCGCCGGGATGCGCACGACGAACACATGGCCGGGCGCATGCCGCAGGACATTATCCGCCGTGTCGCCCAGCGCAGTGTGATCGCCTTCCGAACTGCCGTGCGAGCCAACCACAATCACATCGGCGTCCAGGGCTTTGGCCGCCTCCACGATCTCAAAAAATGCAATCCCGCTCCGCACCGTCGTTTCCACCACGCGACACGGGCCGAGCATTCGCTCACCCAGCGCATTCAATTCCACCTTCGCTGCCGCCAACCGTTCAGCCTCCGGGGGGCCAAATTTGGGTTCGACCACATGCACCAACGTGAGCGAGGCCTGAAAACGGGCGGCCAGCTCCGCGGCATAGTTCAGTGTGGTCAGACTGGCGGAAGAAAAATCCACCGCCGCCACGATGCGTTGTAGTTTCGGACGCCCGATCAGCATCGCGTCCGGACGCGGACTCCTCGCTTGCAATGATTTCATTTGAAAGTTTTCACCCTTCAGTGCGAAGGCTACCCAACCTTGGTCCAAGCTGCTCCGCATCCCTTGGTGAATCGTCACCATTTATTGCCGGAGTTTTGGATTGATGCGCCGCCTGCAGAGTGCTGGGCTGCCGAGTTTGCTGGCCAGCGATGGCTTTCCGTCCTCGGCACCAGTTGGCATTTGGCAATTCATTCCCTTTTCACGGCATGGCGTGGGCTGCGGAACTTGGGCTCCATTATGATGCCAAGCACAAGGCTCAAATGACCGAAATCCAGTCAAACCCGCAGTCCACAGACAGACTTACGCGTGGCCACAATCCATTTTACCAGGCAGGTTTCGCCAGTGCAGGCGGCGGGCAATGCTTCGACCCGCAGATCGCGAGCGCCATTCGCGGCAAGGTGAGAGTCGTAAGACTCGATCCGATATTCACCGCGTTCACTCTCAATCCGTGGAGCGGCACGGCGGTGATGTTCAACCCGAAGGAAATGACCATCGACAAACCCGTGCCAGGGAACAGCAAGTCCACGTTTCATTGGATACTCGAGGTCCGGGTGGATCGAATCGAGATGAGGTAATGGCGCACTCGTAGTTGCCGACGTGAGGAGAAAGTTGGAGTTTCGGCGGATTGGTAAGGTAAAATGCCGGCCGCCTCCTCACGTCAGCGGCTACGCCCGTTTCCGGGCGCCCATCCCTGTTTCCATCCAGTGCAAATGCCTTGAGCCGGGCGCGGCCCTTGGCGGCTTTCCTCGTTCTTCCCGCGCGGGGATCGGGAACCCAGCCGTACACCGCCCAATTCGGCCAAGATTTCCTTGCTGGCCCTGCCATGGTGGAGTAGAAAGAGGCCCATCACCTTGATGCCATATTTGGAGAACGCCGCACCGGAATCCGCCCAACGCGGGCGGCTCAGAAGTCCTCGGGTTGAACTCCACCGGCCAGCAGTTGCCTACTTATGAAAACCACCTACATTGCCGTCGTCTCTGCTCGTAGCCTCGCCCTCGCCTTGCTGGTGGGCCTTGCCGGCTGGCGAGCCGGAGCGGCCGTGTTGGACGACTTCGAATCCTACGCCGTGGGTTCCAACCTGCACGGCCAGGGCGGCTGGGCCGGTTGGGCGGGCAACCCCGGCGCCGGGGCGCTGGTTTCCACCAGCTTTGCGTTCAGCCCGACCCGGGCGGTGGTTAGCACCGGGGCCACCGATCTGGTTCGCCCCTTTTCGGGCGTGACCAATGGCCAGTGGGTGTTCCAGGTGATGCAGTATATCCCCGCCACTTCGAGCGGCACGAACTACGTCATCTTGCTGAACCGCTACCAGCCCCCCTTCACCACGAACGAACTGAACTGGAGCGTGCAAATCCAGAACAACCTGGACGCGGGCCAGATCATCTCGGACCTTGGGGCCGGCGCGAGCCGGCCCATGGTGAAGAACCAGTGGGTGGAAATCCGGGTGGAGGTAAATCTGGCCTCGAACACGGTGGCGGAATTCTACAACGGCCAACTGCTGAGCACCCATGCCTGGCAGGATGGCTCGGGGTTGAATGAGCTTCAGGCGCTTGACCTTTTTGCCGACAACTCCGGCCCGGTCTATTACGACAACGTCAGCCTGGCACCCGCCCCCAAGCCTGCCCCCGCGCTCCGCATCTCGAACACCGGCCCGAACCTTGAAGGCCTGCCTCCGTTCAAGCTCGAATGGGATGCCATCTCGAACGCCACTTATCTGGTGCAAAGCGCCGACAGTCTCGCGCCCGGAACGGTTTGGCATACGCTGGACGCGGTCATCGTGCCCGATAAAGCCGGCAGCTACCAAATTCAAGTGGTCGCCACGGATTCGACCGGGCAGATGTCGCCGACTAAATTCTTCCGGCTCATTCTGCCGCAGCCAGAAATTTTCTCCGTTGAACCCGCCGTGTTTGCGCCAGGTGTGGCGGTGGATGCGTACCTGGTTGGACAGTGCTTCGAGATCACGGACGTGGTGCGCGTGGATGGCGTGCCGTTGAGTGGCGTGATTTATTTGAGCCATAATATGCTGCAAGGCCCCCTGCCGACCTTGAGCGTGGGTCGGCATTTGGTGGAACTCGTGCGCGGTGGCGTGGTGCGGTCGTCCTTCACCGTGACGTGCGCCGACCCGCTGATCAGTCCGGAACTGGTCTTGCAAGGGCCGCCGACCGAACCGCCCGCCAGTCCTCATGCGAAAATCACGAAGAGCCGGAGCAACATTCAGAACAACCGACTGGGCGGCTGGGGCGACCAGGACGATGACGGCGACGGCACGCTCGACTACCCTCCCGATGTGAGTGGACAAAAAATCACGAAGAGCCGCAGCAACATTCAAAACAATCGCATCCGCGTGGACTCTTGGGCGAGCATCGTAGAAATTTCCACCGTCCGCGACACATACGCTGATATTGATCTTAGATCTGGCGAAGTTTCCGTGCAGACCATTGACTTGGCTATCCCCGGGCGTGGACTTGATTTCATCTGGGCGCGTTCTTACAACTCCCGCATCGGACGCAGCACTGCTCCTAACGGCTGGACGTTTTCCTACGACGTGCACCTCCAACCCCTCGGCGGCGACATATTGATTCACGACGGCACGGGTCGCGCGGACATTTTCAAACTCCAGGCCAATGGCGTTTACACCTGCCCGGAATTTTTCAGCGAAGGCACGCTCTCGAACAATGTCTTCAAACTCGTTTTCGCCGACACGGGCTATTGGGAATTCAAACCGCTCACCGCCTCGGCCGACGCGGGCAAGCTCGCAAAGATCGTGGATTGCAACGGCAACACGATGTCGCTGGAATACGACGGGGCGGGCAAGCTCACACAAGTCGTGGATGATTTGGATCGCACCAACACCGTCGCCTACGACTCATCCGGGCGCATTGCGAGCGTCATCGACTTTTCCGGTCGCACCGCGCGCTATGAATACGACACCAACGGCGATCTGGTCTCTGTGATTTCTCCCCCCGTCATCGGCACGCCGACTGGAAACGATTTTCCCGGCGGCAAGACGAACAGCTACACCTATTCCTCCGGCTATCTCGACGACCGCGAGAATCATCTGCTGCTCTCGGTCATTGATGCCACCGGCCAGACGATTTACCAGCACGTCTATCAACACAACCAGACCAACTTCGATTTCCTCCGCTGTATCTCCGTCCAGCGTTGGACGAATACGCCCACGATGATCTCGTATCTGCCGCAGACGCCCACGCCCGCGATCCAGTTCGCAACGCTGCGTTGCATCGTCAACGATCCCGTGGGCAATGTGACGGAGTATTTCTACGACGCGCGGAATCGTCCCGTGAAGATGCAGGAATTGACCGGCCGCGCCACGCCCGGCGTGGCGGTGACGGCCACGGTCAACCGGCCCACGGGCAAGCTGCGTTCCAGCGACCCGGACGTTTACGAGACGCGCTGGAGTTGGAACAACGATTCGCTCTGCACGCAGGAAACCTTGCCGGGCGGGGAGAAGTTGCAGTGCATTTATGAATCCGACTTCGACAAATCCACGCGCGCCCGCAAGCGCGGGGACCACGCCTGAAAGAACGGCAGCCACATCGACCCTTCGCCGAGCGCGGAGTGAAGGTAGACCAGCGCCGGCCCCTCGCCGCCGTGGCGGACGATGACGTCGCGGCCGGGGAGCGC
>JANOHH010000431.1:0-1556 GCA_031406395.1 Verrucomicrobiota bacterium
GGACAGGAGCGTCGGGTTGAGCAACGACGCCAGCGCCAGTCCGCCGATGCCCTGCGCAGTGCGGCCAAGGAAAGTGCGGCGGTTGAAGCTGCGCTCCAGCGCGGAAAGGTCAATATTGTTGCTCATAGCGATTTCAAAAGACGTAATTTTAAACTCCAAAAACCAAAGCCCAAACACCAAAGAAACACCAGGCTTCAAATTCAAAATTCCGCGGCCGTCACTTTTTGTGCATCGCCACCAAAATGCGGATCAGTTCCGTCGCTTCGCGATAGAGCCGGCGCGCTTCTACCGCCAGTGACGGCTCGGCGGTTGCGATCATGCGCAAAAAGAAACGCGTTTCCTTGGCTTCCTTGATACACCGCTTGGCACAATATCGGAAGTCCTTCTTGGACACCGAATCATTCGCTTCGCAAAAATTGGCGCCAACGCTGGTACCAGAACCGACGATCGGGTTGATAAGCCGGTCATTGCCGGGGCTGCGAGGAATCCGCTTCGAAAATCGTACAATGTCCTCGCCAAAGAGGGCGGTTCTCTCCTCAAAGTCGAACGGATGCCGCAGTTCCGGAACCGCGGTTGGCTCGTCCTTGAGAACCCAAGCATCACCCCCATTGCCAGTGACATAAGTCACGGTCGGCTCCGGTTTAAAGTTTGAAGGTTTTTTGGTGTTTGGGCTTTGGTTCTTGGTGTTTTTCATCAGTTCTCTCCTCAAAGTCGAACGGATGCCGCTGTTCCGGAACCGCCGCTGACTCCTCCTTGAGAACCCAAGCGCCACCCCCGTTGCCAGCAACATACGTCACGGCCAAGTCCGGTTTGGCTTTTGAAGGTTTTTTGGTGTTTGGGCTTTGGGTCTTGGTGTTTTTCATCACCCCCTCGTAATGGTTTCATGCAAATTCAAAATCACCCGGGCGATGTTGGTCCAGGCGGCGAGCTCCGACGGATCGGTATCGGGCGCCGGCGGGGTTTGACCGATCTTGAGCAGCGCCCGGGCCGCCGCGGGGTCGGCGCGGTATTCAGCCAGTTGTTTTTCGAGCAATGACTGGATGGTCTTCAGCTCGTCGGCGCGTGGGGCGCGGGAGAGAACCTGACGCCAAGCCCACGTAAGGCGCGTCTTCGAATCGTCGCCACCTTCTTGCAAAATCCGTACGGCGAGTGCGCGTGAGGTTTCCACATAAGTCGGATCGTTGAGAAGCACGAGCGCCTGCTGCGGTATGTTCGAGCGATTACGATCCGCAGCACACTCCTCCCGGGTCGGTGCATCGAACGCCACCATGCTGGGATGCAGATACGATCGCTGCCACCAGACGTAGAGCCCACGACGGTACTGCTCGGCTCCCGGACTCGCATCGTAACTGCGCACCGGGAAATTCAAGTTCTCCCAGTAGCCGTCCGGCTGATAGGGCTTGACGCTCGGGCCGCCGATCTTATCTACGAGCAACCCGGAAACCGCCAGCGCATTGTCGCGGACCAATTCCGCATCCAGCCGCCAGCGGCTCTGCACGGCCAGTTCCCGATTGAACGGATCGCGCGCGCGCAGTTTTTTCGTGGCCACGGAAGTC
>JANOHH010000440.1:0-9748 GCA_031406395.1 Verrucomicrobiota bacterium
GAGTTCGTCAACTCGATCACATTCAGCCACGACATTGTCGGCAAGTTGGGCGGTTACGTGGAGTTTTTCTCGGTCGTCAGCTCGGCGGGTGATGTGGACTGGCAGGGCCAGTTGGACGTGGGTTTCACGTACGCGGTCAATGACAACCTCCAGCTCGATACCGGCTGCAACTTTGGCGTCACCGAGTTCGCTCCGGACTTCAATCCGTTCATCGGCCTGTCCTGGCGGTTTTGATTCGTCATCAATGAAGTTCAGTTCCAAAATCTAAAATGAAAATATCTGTCAACTCTCCAAGCCCTCAACGCCGCGCCTGGCTTTGTGGCCTAACGTTGGGCGCGGTCACCGCACTGGGAATGCTGCTGGTGTCCACCGTCATGGCCGCGCCGAAGAAACTCCCCGCCCACTACACCATCGTCACCACTTGCGGCATGGTCACGGACATCGTGCGCGAAGTGGCCGGCACCAAGGCAAAGGTGCAGGGTTTGATGGGCGAAGGCGTGGACCCGCATCTTTACAAGCCAACGCGCGACGACGTGGCGAAGCTGCTCCAGGCGGACGTGGTATTCTACTCCGGCCTCATGCTCGAAGGCCGCATGACCGACACGTTCCTCAAAGTCGCGCGCAAAGGCACGCCCGTCTTCGCCGTCACGGAGTTGTTGGAAGAAAAGTTTCTGCTCGAGCCAAAGGAATTCGCGGGCCACACCGATCCGCATGTGTGGATGGATGTCAGCGGCTGGATGGATGCCGTCAAAGTGGTGGCGCGCTCGCTCGGCGAAGTGGACGCCGACAACGCCACTTACTATCAACAGAATGCCGAGCGTTACCGCGCCCAACTCGCGAAGCTCAACGAATATGCCAAACAAGCCATGGCGAGCATTCCGAAGGAGCATCGCGTGCTCATCACCGCGCACGATGCGTTCAATTACTTTGGCCGCGCCTACGACCTTGACGTGCGCGGCATCCAGGGCATCAGCACTGAATCGGAAGCGGGCGTGGCGGACATCAACAAGCTCGTGGATTTCATCGTCGCGCGGAAGATTCCCGCGATCTTCGTCGAGTCGAGCGTGTCGGACAAAAACATCAAGGCGCTCGTCGAGGGCAGCCAATCCCGCGGGCACGCGGTGCGGATTGGGGGTCAACTATTCTCGGATGCCATGGGCAAGCCGGGCACGTATGAGGGCACGTACGTTGGCATGATTGACCACAACGTCACGATCATTGTTGGGGCGCTCGGCGGCCAGTCGCCGGCGCAGGGATTGAACGGCAAACTCGCCGCCCCCAAGGAGGCAAAGTGATTTCATGAATGATCGTCTTATCGAACCACTGCCCCTCGCTGTGCGCGACTTGAATGTCGCGTATCAAACCAAAGTCGTCGTGTGGGACGTGGACTTCGATGCGCCGCCCGGCCAACTGGTCGCCATCGTCGGCCCGAATGGCGCGGGCAAAAGCACATTGCTCAAGGCGGCGCTGGATTTGATTCCCATCGCCTCCGGCAGCGTGCGCTTCTTCGGCCTGCCGTATCGCGAGGCACGCCATCGCGTCGCCTACGTGCCGCAGCGGGAGAGCGTGGATTGGGATTTTCCCGTGAGCGCGCTGGATGTGGTGGCGATGGGACTTTACCGCCGGCTAGGCTGGTGTCTGCCCGTCCGCCGCAAGGAACGCGAACTCGCCCGGGCCGCCCTCGCCAAAGTGGGACTCGCCGATTACGCCGCCCGCCAAATCAGCGAGCTTTCCGGCGGACAGCAACAGCGGGTCTTCCTCGCCCGCGCCCTGGCGCAGGACGCCGACCTGTATTTAATGGATGAACCGTTCGCCAGTGTGGACGCCGCCACCGAACGTGCCATTGTGGAAGTGCTCCGCGAATTGCGGTCGCGGGGCAAAACGGCCGTGTGCGTGCATCATGATCTGCCGACCGTGCCGGAGTATTTCGATCACGTCGCGCTGCTCAACATGCGCGTTGTGGCGCAGGGGCCGGTGAGCGAAATTTTCACCCCCGAGAACCTCCGCAAAACCTACGGCGCACGACTGACGTTGCTGGAAGAAGCCGCACAAGCGGTCGAACGCGCCCGGGTGACCGCCCAACATCGCGCATGAATCATCGGCGCACAGGGTTGGTGATTGGCCTGCTCGTGCTGTTGCTCGGCGGGCTGGGCTGGCTCCTGCGTTCGCGGGACAGCCACCTCGGCCACGCCCATGAAACGCGCGGGAAATCCATCACCGATACCGGCCTGCAATGGCCTTCACGCGAAAAACTTTGGCGCACCCTTTCACTCGCGGACTACAACACCCGCGTCGTGTTCGCCGGTGTGACCGTCCTCGGGGCGGCGAGTGGCTTGGTCGGAACCTTCCTCTTGTTGCGCAAGCGTTCGCTCCTCAGCGACACGGTGAGCCACTGCACGTTGCCGGGAATTGCCATAGCCTTTCTGATCGCCGAAGCCACCGGCATCTCCGGTCGTTCACTGCCGTTGCTGCTCGTCGGCGCGGCGACGACGGGCGTACTCGGCATGGGCGCGGTCGCCACCATTCGGGCCCGGACTCGGATCAAGGACGACGCGGCGTTGGCCATCGTATTGAGCGTGTTCTTCGGACTGGGAATTGCGCTCATGGTCATCATTCAACAACTGCCCACCGGCAATGCCGCCGGCCTTTCGCATTTCATCTACGGCAAGGCGGCATCCATGACGGCGGGCGATGCGCAATTGATCTTGTTCGCCAGTCTCACCGTGGCGTTCATTTGTGCGGCATTGTTCAAGGAATTCAAGTTGCTCTGCTTTGACACGAACTTCGCCCGCACGCAAGGCTGGCCAACCGTCGCGCTCGATATCGCGCTCGTGGGACGCGGGGTCGCCGTGACCGGGATCGGCCAGCAAGCGGTCGGGCTGCTGCTCGTTGTCGCGCTGCTCATCATCCCGGCGGCGGCGGCGCGCTTCTGGAGTCACCGGTTGGGGGTGACGGTGTTGCTCGCCGCCTTGATCGGCGCGGCGAGCGGTCTGGTCGGGGTGGCCGCCAGTGCGCTGTTTCCGAAACTGCCAGCCGGCGCCGTCATCGTGCTGGCAGCGGTGCTTTGTTTTGTGATGAGTTTCTTTTTCGGCGCCCGACGGGGATTGCTCCTCCGCTGGCTCGAACAGCGGCGCGTGGGCCACCGGGTCGCCCGGCAACATCTGCTGCGCGGAATTTATGAATGGTGCGAAAGCCAGGTGCCTTCCGGTGGACGCGATCCCCTGTTGCTGCTTGACGTCGCCGTGTCACTGGCGGAATTGCGCCAGGCCAATCACTGGAGTGAAGCGCGCCTGGACCGCTTGCGGCGGCTGGGTTTCGCTGAGCAGCTCGTGACGTGGAATCATTCGCACGACGCCGTGCATCTCACCGCGAAGGGTAAACTCGAAGCCCGCCGCGTCACGCGCAACCATCGGCTTTGGGAAACCTACTTGCTGCACTACGCCGATGTCGCGCCGCAGCACATTCATCACAACGCCGATCAGATTGAACACGTCATCGAACCCAACATCGTGAACGAACTGGAGGAACTGTTGGCCAGTCGGGAGGGCGGAGCGCTGGTGCCCGCGAACCCGGAGCAACCAGAACGCATCCCCGGGAGCGGGCTGATATGAACTGGAGCGAACTCGACACTTGGATCGTCATTACCGGCGCGCTGATCTGCCTCGCGTGCGCGCTGCCTGGCGCGTTTCTCATGCTGAATCGCCAAAGCATGTTGGGCGACGGCATCAGCCACGCCGTGCTGCCCGGGCTCGCCATCGCCTTTCTGCTCACCAATTCGCGTGACATCCTGCCCATGGTCGCCGGCGCGGTGATCGCCGGCGTACTCACGGCGGTGCTGACGCAGGTTGTCCAACGGTTCGGTCAGGTGGAAAGCGGCGCGGCGTTGGGCGTGGTTTTTTGTGGGCTGTTTGCCATTGGGTTGATCCTCATCCGGGTCGCGTCCGATCGCGTGGATCTCGATGCGGACTGCGTGCTGTACGGTTCGATTGAAACCGCGGTGGTGGATGTCAACCGCGTGCCGCGCGTCGCGTGGATCAGCGGCGGACTGCTCCTGGTCAATGCTCTGCTCACGCTGCTTTTCTACAAGGAGCTGCGCCTCGCCGCCTTCGATCCGGCGTTGGCAACGACCTTGGGCTTCAATGCCGACGCCATTCGTCTCGGCCTGACGCTGGTGGCTTCGGTGACCACCGTGCTCGCGTTTGAAAGCGTTGGCAGCATTCTGGTCATCGCCATGCTCGTGGTCCCCGCCGCCACCGCCTCGTTGCTCACGCGCAAGCTGCACTGGCTGTTGACGCTGGCGTTGCTGTTCGCGACGGCGAGCGCCGTCCTGGGTCACATTGGGGCCATCACGCTCCCGCGCATGGTGGGAAGTTTGCTCGGCCATCCCGGCCTGGGGGCCACCAGTTCCGCGGCGATGATGGCCGTCGTGGCGGGAGTTCTGTTCCTGTTGGCGGGTACTTTTTCCGTGTTGCGTCAATCGGTCGGCAAGCCGCGATCATCACCACCGATGAAAGTTCCCTCGCCACCGGGAGAGGGCCCGTCGCCATCACCCGCCGCTCCTCCGCGTCCGGCTGTTAGCAATAGTGTTGGGCGTTCAACGGGAAGGAGCAGCACAGGCATTGAGCATTGCGAGGGTTGACTCGTGCGAATGTTGGCGGTGTGTTTGAATGTTTGTTGGGATTCGGCTGTCTGACCCTGCAACATTCGCCACCGTTGACCCTCATGCGCCATCACTACCAAGCCCAGCCTGATCTGCAACTGACGCCCATCGAAAAGATTCGTCTGCCGCTCAAGAGCCGCGATGAACTCCCGCCCATCCTCGCCGGTTTGCAGTGGCTGTGGATGCACCCCACGCTCAAGGCCGAGATTTTGGCACTGATCGAAGCGGCGGTGCTCGCCGACAAGCAGGCCACCGGACGAACCGGCATGACGCTGTGGCAAATCCTCGTGCTCGGCGTGGTGCGTCTGGGGCTGGACGCGGACTGGGATCGGATGGAGGACATGGCCAATCATCATCTGCTCGTGCGGCAGATGCTCCAAGTGCCCGCCACGCCGTGGGGAGCGGAGGATAAAATGTTCGGCCATCAAACGCTGCGGGACAACGTCGCGCTGCTCGACGACGAACTGCTGCAGGCGATCAACGCGCGCATCGCCGCCGCCGGACGCGAGGTGTTCGCAAAAAAAGACGGCGCGCCCGTCGCGGCGCTTGAGCTCAAGGTGGACAGTTATGTGCTGGAGACCGACGTGCATTTCCCCACCGACCTGAGCCTGCTCTGGGACGCGGGCCGCAAGTGCGTGGACTTGATTGAAGGGTTTCGCGCCTCCGGCTACGCGCTGCCCGGCTGGCGCAAGTTCAAGGCCTGGCGGCGGCAACTCAAGAACCTCCAACGGAGCACCAGCCAGATTGTTTATCGCGGCGGGCCGAACAAGGAAGCGCGCGTCAAATCAGCCGTGCGCGAGTATCTGGCCGTGGGAGGCGCGCTCTGCGCCAAAGTGCAGACCAGCCTGCTCGAACTCTGCGATCTGGCCGTCTGCGCCACGCGTTGGGAGAAGCTCGCTTATTTTCACACGATGCTCGACAAACATCTGGACCTGGTCCAACGCCGGTTGTTGAACGAAGAAACCATTCCGGCGCACGAGAAAGTCTTTTCCCTCTTCGAGCCGCACACCGAATGGATCCAGAAAGGCAAGCAACGCCCGAACGTGGAGTTGGGCCACAAGTTTCTGATCGCGACCGATCAGAATCAATTGATCCAGGACTACGCCGCGTTGATGAAAGAATGCGAAGTGGATCAAAGCATCCCGGTGACCGACCGGCTGCTGGGACGCTATGGAACAGACAGCGTGGCGAGCTTGAGTTTCGACAAAGGGTTCACGCGCGCGGCGGATCGGGAGTTGTTGAGCCTCTACATTCCCGCCGTGGTGATGCCCAAACGGGGCAGGAAGAACGCGGCGGAAACGGAACGCGAAAGCGGGAAGACATTTGTGGCGTTGCGCAAACAACACTGCGCGGTGGAAAGCGAGATCAACAGCTTGGAACATCACGGGCTGAACCGCTGTCTGGATGTGGGGTTGCCAGGCTATCTGCGCTACGCAGGCCTGGGCGTGATGAGCTACAACCTGCACGTCATCGGACGGGAACTGCTTGCACGCCAACGCGCGCGTGGCGACACCCTCGCGCTGGCGGCCTAAAGTCCGCCAAAATGAAACCCGCAAAACAAGTCCGACAGGAGCAGTGTCGTCGTCGCCGGAGAATGGGGGGCAGCTTGTGAGTGACAAAACAGAAAATCCACCGCGCAGCACCTGACGCCCCCCTCAACGTCCCTTGCCGTTTCAGAAAACACCCGTTTCCGGCCAGAGACGCAATACAGTGAGCGCCGGAGCTAACATTGGCCCGGGCACACCGCCGGAACGATTGTGACTTTTGAACGTGAAGGATTTATTCGACCAAATGGTTGAATGGTTCGACTGACCGCGAAGGCCAAACTCATGAATACCTTTAGCCTCTCCGTTCGCCGCGAATTTCGCGTCGCCTGCTCGCGCCGCGCCCAGCCGGTCTGGTTTCGGATTGTCAAATGGACCTGCATCCTCGCCGGGGTCGCGTGGTTTCACGACCAGCGCTGGTTCTGGTGGACGTTCGCCAGCCTGGCGGTGGCGGGAACGTTGCTGCACTTCTTCTATCGCTGGAAAACAAAAACCTGGACGCGCGCCTGGGGTGGCTGGAACGACCTGGCCGCCGGCCGCGACTGATCACTCAACCCGCAACCCATCCCCGTATCGCCAAATTCTCGTCGTAAAGGCGCAGCGGCCTTGAACGGGAACGACGCTTCCGGCTGCTTGATCCCAAACCATACTGAAGGTTTAACCACGAAACACACAAAACACACGAAAAGACCGACCGTGGCATTGCGATCGTTACTCCTGCAAGCCCAATGGAACGTGGCCTGAGTTGTTTCGGCAGTCTGATCCAGCCACCGCTCCCACTTGGTTTCCTTGTTCTTGTGGTTAGTGTATTTCGTGGTTCAAGCGCTTGGTTCCGGTTGCTCACAGCCCGATAAATTCCACGCGCATTTCTTCCGCATCGCCCTCCAGCAAGGCCACGCTGCGTACCGCGCCGGATTTGGGTTTGCCCGCGTAGCCGGGATTCAAAAACCACACCCCGTTGATCGTCTCGTTGAATGCCTGATGCGTGTGACCGAAGAGAACGACATAAGGCCGCTCGCGGCTGAGCCGCACCTTGAGATCGCCGGTGAGCGCATGCGGTGCGACGATGTGCTGGAGGAAAAATTTCCGCCCACCCAGCGCGATGGTTTCCGTGATTCGGTAGAGCGCGGAAGCATCCGTGTTACCCAGTACCGCCGTGACGGGCGCGATGGACTCAAGTTGCGCGATCAAGTGATCCGGCCCGATGTCGCCAGCGTGAAGAATGTGTTCGACGCCACGAAAGATCTGCGGCAATCGCGGATCAAGAAAGCCGTGCGTGTCGGAGAGGAGGCCGATTTTCATGGGGATAACATTCCGTAGTAAACGGTGTTGAGGAGCAACCGATCACCCACCGAAAACTGGGCCGGCAAATTGATTCATCAGGCCTTTGCCTCCTCCGCCTCGGGGTTGGCCTCGCCTTCCGCCTCGCCCACCCCGGCTTCGGGCTCGCGCACTCCAGCTTCCTTTTCCTGCGGCGATTCGGCGCTGGTGAGCTTCACGGCCCCGACAAACAGACCGGTGAACAGCCCGCCGCTGAGCAGTGTGTTGCGGAAGAATTCCCAGGTTTGCGGCCAGCCGCCCGTGCACTTGGTCAACGCCGTGAGCCAGCCGAGGAAAGTCTTGGTGTATTCCGGATTGCCAAACGGGTTAAAAAACCAGGAAGCGGTATTGGTGATGAGATAAAACAACAGCGCCCCCAGGACGCCGCCGCCCAACAGCGCGATAAACGACGTCTGCGGCTTGAACCGCCGGCCCAGCCAGATAATGACGATGAACGCCGCATAGTTGAGCAATTGATATTTCAACACGGGCAGTTCCCAAACGTTCCAACCCAGCGCGAGCCAGTAGTACAGATTGAGACCGATATCCGTCACGAGCAGCGTCAGCAGGGGCAGCCACCACGCACGGCCGCCCGACAGATAAACGCCGGCACAAAACGCGAGCGCGTACGCCGCGCTGAAATTCTGCGGCAACATGCCCGGGATGCGCGACAGCGCAAACACCAGGAGCAGCAGATACGGCAGCAACTTGTTGAACTTCTCTCTCACCCCCCGAAGCATACGAACTCGCCCGCGAATGACAAGTCGGCCATGCAGTTTCTGGAGTTATGGTGGGCTGGCCCGCCTGCGTACTCCGCGCGGTCAGGACGTACCGGCGCGGGGAAGCGGAGTCGTTTAACCACGAATGGACACGAATTCCCTTAGCGCGGCTGCCGCCGCAACCACAGTGGGACCACGCTTCCAGCCCGTCTGGCCGCAGGGGCCGAGGTCAGGGGAATGGATGTCAGAGGAATATGACTCACGGCCTGATGTCCATTCCCTTGACCCACATTCCCTTGACCCACATTCCCTTGACCCACATTCCCCTGACCACTCCTCCCGCCGCGTTCCCGCCGCGTTCCAAAATCCTCGCGCCGTTCGAGGGCTCGGATGGATGGCAGTACATAGTGCATGGTGAAAACTTTCCCTGTTGCGTTCTGTGCGTTCTTTCGCGGCTAAAAAATCTTCTCGAAAATGCGTGATTCTTCATCCTTGTAGTACGAATCAAGTTTGGCCGCGAAGGAACACAAAGGGCGCAAAGAATTCAACCGCTAATCCACGCCGCGTGGCGGCGCCGGAACTATTCGTCACCGCCGCGCGGCTGGCAGGTTCGAGCCGCGACCGGCCTGGCACGGGTTCATGGGAGCAGCCGGACGCGGTAGAGCCGGTTGCTGGAAGTCAGCGCGTCAAGTTTGCTGGCGGTGTTGCTGAGGCTGGTCACATCGCCGGGTACGGCGGTCCAGTTGGTCGATCCCACGTCGGCGTTGTTTTCCAGCCGATACGTGACGTTGGAAGTGGCGGTCCAAGTGAGCAAGGCATTCGAACCCACAAGTTGCGGAGTCAGGAGCACCGGTTGCGGGATGGGGAAAACGTCGGTTGCGCGGAGGATCACGGAGGTCGGCGAGTTGCTCAACGACAGAGCGACGCGGTTCGACGGATAGGAGAAATTCGCAAAGGTGCCGCTGCGGGTGCCGGCGGTGAGAACCGTAAACGTGTCGTTTGTCGCGGGCGTGAAACCTGAGAGCAGGTCCACACTCAGTCCGCCGTTCAACGTGACGCTGCCGGCGACTTGAAGCCGCCCGTAACCCGTCCCCGCCGTCGTGCCGCCGAGGGCGCAGTTGAGCAAGGCGTTGGATGTAGAAGTGTAACCGCCAGTTGCCGCGAGGATGCCACTGCGGATGTCCACCGTGCCGGAGTTGTTGAAACTGATGGCGCCGCCGGTGGTCGTGGTCCCGGCACTGGCGGATTTGCGGAACGTGCCGGCATTATCAATCCGTCCATTTTCAAAACCGCTTAAGGTGAAGCTGGCGGGGCTCTGGACATGGAACAACGCCCCGGCGCGGTTGGTGATCACGCCGCCGGACAAACCGAGGTTGCCCGCACCCGTCCAGAGCACCGTCCCGCCGTTCTCCAGGGTACGGGTGTTCAGTTGCACTGTGCCTGGATTGGAAACATTGAGCGTCGCACCCGCCGGGATGATGGTCCGTCCGCTCCCGGCCATGGTT